>CAIYFF010000071.1 GCA_903925435.1 uncultured Planctomycetota bacterium
CAGCAAGTCGCAGGACGACGGCGATCTGACGAGCTCGCTCGAGGACGACACCGGCATGGTGACCGAGCAGCTGTCCAACGAGGACACGCTGATCGACGACTCGGAGCCCGAGGAATCGCCGAAGGCGCAGAAGCGCGCCGCGCGCCCTGCTCCGACCCGCGCCCCGGCGATGGCTGGTGTTGGTGAGAAGGAGCCCGGTTGGGTCACCGCAGCCGCGATCGTCGGTTGCATCGTGATGTTCTGGGGCTTCCTGATCAGCTACTCGATTTCGCAAGACTCGGATCCGGCAGGCAACAGCTTCACGTCGGCGTTCTCCGAGAAGTGATCCGCAGTCGGTCTGCACCGCGTTGGTTCCTTCTTCGGTAGGAACAAACGCAGTGGAGGCCCGTTCTGCAGTGATCCCACGCGATGCGCGCGGTCTTGTGGCCGCGCGTGTTCGTTTCTAGCGCGCACATCGCCTGCACATCGCGCGCCCGTCGCTGTGGCTTTCGCTGCACGCCATTGCTAGTGTCCGCACAGCGCTCATAGCCACCGGTCGGCTGTGCAGCGGCAAACGGATCCACGGCCCCGGAGGGGACCATGTCGATGATGAGAAGCTCGCTTTTGCTCGCAGCGCTGTCCGTAATGGCTGCCTGTGTCAGCCCCGAAGACCACCGCCGTGCACTGAGCTCGAACGACGCGCTCAAGGCGGAGATTGCATCGCTGACGGCGACGCAACAGGCGATCAGCCTGGAGAACGAGAAGCTGCGCGCGGAGATCGCGCGCCTTGGCAAGCAAGCTGCGGACGCGGACTGGATCCGTGAACAGCAGGACAAGCTCGACAAGTTGATCAAGCAGTATCAGGGCGGCTCGGGCAGCGGCATCGACGGTGTCGATGTGATCCGCACCAGCGAAGGTGTCGCATTCCGCGTGCTCGGCGGCGTGCTGTTCTCGCCGGGTCGCATCGAGATCAGCGAGCAGGGCCAGAAGACGCTCGCGCAGTTGATCAGCACGCTGAAGGCTGAGGGCAAGAAGCTTCGCGTCGACGGCCACACCGACGACCAGAAGATCACCCAGAGCAAGTGGGGCACCAACCTGCGGTTGTCGGCGGAGCGCGCGATCGCGGTCGCGGACTTCCTGATCAAGAATGGCTTGCCCGCGGACAAGGTCGGCGTCGCTGGTTACGGCGAATACCGCCCTGCGGCGCAAGGCTCGGGCGAAGACGCGCGTCAGCAGAATCGCCGCGTCGAGATCCTGATGCTCGACAAGTGAGGCGCTCGTGAGGGCGCGGAAGCAGATGGCCATCGCCGTGCTCCGCGCCTTCGTGGTTGTGTGCGCGTGCGTCGCTGCATCCTGTGACCATGGCGACGCGCCAGATCCGTTGCCGCGCACGGGTCCTCTCGGATCTCTGCGCGACCTCGTGCTCTACATGCGCGCGGACGCGGCGGGCGGCCCGTTCTTCCTCGACCTGTTCGAGGTGACGCGTGCCGACTTCGCGGGATTTGCGGCTTCGAAGGAAGGCATCGCATGCGGCGCCTCGATGCCGCGATTGCGCGACGAGCAGCAGGACCTGCCGATGGCAGGCGTCGATTTGCGCATGGCGCGCGCATTCGCCGCATGGCGGCGGTGCCGACTGATGCGCGCTGAAGAATGGGCGTTCGTCTGCACGACGGACGGTCGCGATGCCTTTCCTTGGGGCTCGCGCCAAGACCCGTCGCGCGCGAACACGAGCGACCTCGGCGCATTCTCCCCGTTGCCGGTCGGCACCTTCGAGTCCGGCCGCCCTCAGTCGGGACCCTACGACCTGATCGGCAATGTTGCAGAGTGGACCGAGACCGTGCCGGTCGCGTGGTTTGGTTCCGAGCGCGATCCACTGCCCGCTGCCGCATTCGCGCGCGCGCAGGTCGCGGACACTCCGGGTCTCGCCATCTGGTCCGCCGCGCCCGGCGTGTTCCCGCCCCTGTTCGTGGTCGAGGCCGCTGGCGACGCTGCGCCGCGCGAAGCCGTGGGTTCGGACTTCGCTGGCCCGATGGCGGAGACGCGCGAACTGCGCGCTCCTTCGGACTCGGGCGATCGCATTGGCTTGCGACTTGCCGCGACGCCGCGCGAAGTCATCGAGGGCCTCGGCGAGGACGTAGTTGCGTTGGCTGGCGTCGATGCCAAGTTGTTGGCGCGCTTCTGTGGCAAGCAAGGGCACGCAGACGCGCTTCGCAGCGCGCTCGAAAATGCGCGCATTTCCGCGCAGGCTCGCGCGCGTTGGCTGAAGGAGTTGCGATGACCGACGGCGGCCGCGATGGGTTCTCGGGCTACCGCGCCCGTCTCGATGCTCTCGGCTTCAAGCCGAGCAGCGTGTTCGGCCAGAACTTCCTGCTCGACCCGACTCTGCATCGCGTGATCGCGGACGCGGCCGAGTGCACTCCCAGCGACCTGGTGCTCGAGGTCGGCGTCGGCCTTGGCTTCCTCACGCGCGAACTGTCGCTTCGGGCTGCTGCAGTGGTTGGCGTCGAGATCGACGAGCGGTTGTTCCGCGTGGCAGGCGAGGACCTCGGCGCCTACGCCAACGTGCATCTCGTGCTCGCGGATGCGCTCGGCGGCCCTGGCGGCAGCTTGCCGGACTCGGTCCGCGCGGCGTTGCGCGCGCACCAGCCAGAAGGCGGCGCGTTCCTCGTCGTCGGCAACTTGCCCTACGCCGCGTCAGGCCCGTTGCTCGCCGAGTTGGCGTGCGCAGAACGGTTGCCGGATCGCATCGTCGTGCTCGTGCAGAAGGAACTCGGCGATCGGCTCGGAGCGAAGGTGGGGCACGACGATTACGGCGGGCTGTCGGCGTTGCTGCAGTCGTTTTACGACGTGGAACGACTTCGAACCGTCGGGTCCGAGGTGTTCCGTCCGCGCCCCAAGGTTGCGTCCGCGATCTGCCGTCTGCGGTTGCGCGCGGATGCCGCAGGGTGGACCCAGCAAGAACGCAGGCAGCTGCAGGTGTTCGTGCGCGCGCTATTCGGCAAGCGCCGCAAGTCGCTGCGCACGACGCTGGCTGAGGCCGCTGCGGCGGTGTCCTTCCCGATGCCCCAAGTGGATGCGGCAATGCTGCAGCGGCGCGCGGAGACGCTGTCGCCAGCGGAGTTGGTTGGGTTGCTCCGCCTCACCGTCCGCGGCTAGTCGGCGCCGGGCTGCGGCAGTGTTTCTTGTGCTCGCGTCCGCCAGGGGAAGTGCCCATGGCATCGCGATGCCGCGCGAAACATGCCCGTCCTCCGGCGTATGGCGCGATGGCACGCCTTGACAGGTGCCGCCAAATCTGGGCAAACTGCGCCCTTCCTGCTGCGACGGGCACCCCGGCGCACATCATCCATCGGTCCGGTCGTGGCCAACGCGGTTTTGCCCGCGGATGGCCCAAAGGGCTCACGCGGCGGGCACTAGGAACGTGTACCAAATCGAGACCTGACGTCTCGGATTGGGATACCTTTGTCCGGAGGCGTGAGCGCTTGGCACAGTGTCTGAGCGTGTCGCCACCGGTCTTTCCCACCAAAGCCGATGGATCGATTCGACGAAGCCAAGCTCCGCATCAAGGAGGCCATTGATCTGGTCGCCCTGATCGAGAGCTACCTGCCGCTGAAGCCCAGGGGCAGGATGTTCGTCGCGCTCTGCCCGTTCCACGCAGAGAAGTCGCCGTCGTTCACGGTCTACGCCGACAGCCAGCACTACTACTGCTTTGGCTGTGGCAAGTCGGGCGATGTCTTCACGTTCGTGATGGAGCGCGAGGGGCTCACGTTCCGCGAGTCGATGGAGATGCTCGCCGATCGTGCGCAGGTGTCGCTCGAAGGCGTCTTCTCGCGCGGTGACCAATCGCAGCGCGGCCCGGATCCCTTCCAGATCCTCGGCGAGGTCCGCACGTGGATGCAGCAGATGCTGTTCTCCGACGAGGGCCGCACCGCGCGCGAGTATCTCGAATCGCGCTCGCTGGCGCCGGCGATCGAAGCGTGGGGCATCGGCTATTGCCCCGAACGGCACGGCGCGTTGCGTCAGTTTGCGCAGTCGCGTCGTCTGCCGCCGTCGGTGTTGGAGCAGGCTGGATTGTTGCGCAATGGGCGCGAGCCGTTCGCTGGCCGCGTGATGTTCCCGATCGACGACGAGCGCGGTCGCACCGTCGGCTTTGGCGGCCGCGTGCTGCCCGGCGCCAAGCCGCGTTCGGATGGGTTCGATCCGCCCAAGTACATCAACTCGCCGGAGTCACCGTTCTTCAACAAGCGGCGCGTGCTCTACGGCCTGCATCAGGCCAAGCAGAAGGGCAGCCGTCGCATCGTGGTCATGGAGGGTTACACCGACGTGATCGCGTGCCATCTTGCGGGCTTTCATGGCGCGGTGGCGGCGCTGGGCACGGCGTTCACGCACGAGCACAGCAAGAAGCTGGAGCGCTACGCCCAAGAAGGGGTCGTGTTGCTATTCGACGGCGACCGCGCCGGCGAGCAGGCTGCGGTGCGCGCGATGCGCGAACTCGTGAACAGCCAGGTCACGGTCAAGATCGCGCTGATGGCCGACGCGAAGGATCCCGCCGACTACGTCGTGGCTCGGCCGGGCGAGGACGAAGACCTCGTCATCGAGCGCCGCGCGCGCTTTGCCGACCTCGTCGACGGCGCGGATGACGCGCTTGCCACGTGGTTCCGCCTCGCGCGCCGCCGGCTCGACTTCTCGCAGCCTGCGGAATTGGAGAAGGTCGGCAAGGAATGCGCGCTGCTGCTGTCGCTGGTCGAAAACGACCTTCGTCGGCGCGGTTTGCTGCAGGAGATGGCCCGCCATCTGGCGATGCCGCCCGAAGGCCTCGTCCGCATGCTGCGCAAGTTCCCGGCGCGGACCGACAAGCCGGAGGCGTCGTCGGACGACGGCCCTACGCCAGAGCCGAGCGACGTCGACCTGCGCGACATCGACCCGAGCCAGCTGCCCGATGGGGCCGTCGTGGCGCCGCGACCGATCGTCGCCGCCGAGCGCGACTTGTTGGCGGTGCTGGTGCACCGTCCGGAGCTCACCGAGCAGGTCGATCCGTCGACGCTGCAGTCTGCCGAGGTGGTTCGTCTGTTTGCGATGATCCGCACAGCAATGGGCGAGGGCCGCACGACGCGCGCCGAGGTGGCGCGGCACGTGTTCTCCCAGATCTCGTCCGACTCGGGCAAGGTGAGCCAGGACCTGCGCAGCGTGTTCGCGCGCTGCCTCGCCCGCGCCGACGAGATCAAGGACCCGGCGGCCTTCTTCGCGATGCTGGACAAGGACCGAAATCGCGCCAACTCCCGCAACTCGGCCCGCGGACTGCGTCAGCAGCTGCAGGCTGCGCTGGCCGCCGGCGACCGCGATACGGCCAATCGGCTCACCCAAGAACTCGTCGCCCAGATGCGCACGACTGCACCGCGCAACTCGGCGAAATGAACCGCCTAGAAGACCCTTCCCGAATCCCCCGGACGAACCCGAAACCAGAACCGACCCAGATGCTGCCCAGCCCAACCGGCTGACCCAAAACCAGCATTCTTCATTTCTCGCTACCCCATTCGTCCTCCCCCCGTAAACGAAGGCCCCCCAAAAGGCCTTGGCCCCGTCGGCCAGACCCGCTCTGCACTCCATGGAAACGCTCGACAAGAAGATCAAGGCGCTGATCAAAGCCCATCGCAAGACTGGCTCGATCTCGCTCGCTCAACTCAACGCCGTTCTGCCGGACGGCGAATCGACGCCTGAGCGCATCGAAGCCGCGATGCAGATGATCGAGGAGGCCGGCCTCGAGATCGTCGAGGAGGAGCAGAAGGGCAAGGACAAGAAGGGCGCGGCCCGCAAGGAAGACGAGGACGGCGGCGACGATGTCGATCTGCCGGAACTCGACCTGCAGGAGCCCAGCGAGGCCGAACTCGCGGCGCCGATGGTCGACATCACCGAGAAGATCGACGATCCGGTGCGCATGTATCTCACCCAGATGGGTGAGATCCCGCTGCTCACGCGCGAGGAGGAGATCTCGCTGGCGCGCAAGATCGAGCTGACGCGCAAGCAGTTCCGCAAGGAAGTGCTCAGCTCCGGCTTTGGCCTCAAGGAGGCGATCGAGATCCTCGAAGACGTGCTCAAGGGCGAACTCGCGTTCGACCGCACGCTGAAGGTCAACCAGCAAGACCCCGAGGTCGGCAAGGCGGACCTGTCGGACCGTCTGCCCGGCAACATCGCGACGCTGCGTTTGATCTACGAAGCTGCGAAGAAGGACTGCCGCATTCTCATCGAAGGCACGGTCACGCCGGAGGAGCAGCAGATCATCAACAAGCGCATCTTCTCGCGCCGCCGCAAGGCCGTGACGTTGATCGAAGAGTTGAACCTGCAGGGCAAGAAGGTTCGGCCGATGATCGACCTGATCGAGAACCGCGTCGCTGAGGCTCATCGCCTTGGTCAGCGCCTGCAGCGCTACCGCGGCGCGCAGATCCAGAATCCGGATGCGCAGGACACGCGCCGCCGCCTCGTGGAGATGCAGATCGACGGCCTCGAGACCGTCGACCGCCTTGAGCGCCGCCTGCAGTTCGTGCGCCAGGCCTACGCCAACTACGAGGATGCCAAGCGCAAGCTGTCGTCGGGCAACCTCCGTCTCGTGGTCTCGATCGCGAAGAAGTACCGCAACCGCGGCTTGTCGTTCCTCGACCTGATCCAGGAAGGCAACACCGGCCTGATGAAGGCGGTCGAGAAGTACGAATACCGCCGCGGCTACAAGTTCTCGACCTACGCGACGTGGTGGATCCGCCAGGCGATCACGCGCTCGATCGCCGATCAGGCGCGCACGATCCGCATCCCGGTCCACATGATCGAGACGATGAGCAAGCTTCGCAACGTGACGAAGAAGCTCATCCAGCTGAAGGGCCGCGAGCCGTCGATCGAAGAGGTTGCCGAAGCAGCGCAGGTCTCGGTGGACGAGGCCAAGCGCGTGATGAAGATCAGCAAGCACCCGATCAGCCTCGATCGCCCGATCGGTGAGTCGGATGACAGCTACTTCGGCGATTTCATCGAAGACGAGTCCGTCGAGTCGCCAGTCAGCGCTGCGAGCCGCGAGATGCTCCGCGAGCGCATCGAGAACGTGCTCAGCACGCTGACCTTCCGCGAGCGCGAGATCATCAAGCTCCGCTACGGCATCGGCGACGGCTACACCTACACGCTCGAAGAAGTCGGCCGCATCTTCCGCGTCACCCGCGAACGCGTGCGCCAGATCGAGGCGAAGGCCGTCCGCAAGCTGCAGCACCCGGTGCGCGCCCGTCGCCTCGGCGGCTTCCTCGACTCGCCGATCAACGACATGTGATGCAGGTTGGCGCGCGCAGCTGTTCGCTGCGCCGCCATGCAGTCCGCCCCGGCGACCGGTGCCGCTTGTCCCAAGTGCTGATCCCGGCGTGCGCCTCGGACAATGTCCTTGAGGTGCTGGCAGTCACGGCTACGCTCCTCGACCCCAAAGGTCCGGGGTTACGGACCTAGACGGACCCAGGTGCACCCGAACGTCAAGAAGCTGATCGATCTGCAGACCGTGGACCAGGAGATCGTCTCGCTCCGGCGCGACACATCTTCGCTGCCCGCGGAGGAAGCCAAGCGGAAGAAGAAGCTCGACGAAATCGACAAGGTTGCGGCGGAGAAGAAGGACCGCTCGACCAAGGCCGAACTCGACTACCGCGCGCTCGAGAAGGCGGTGAAGCAGTCGGACGACGAGGTCAAGAAGCTCAATGAGCGCCTCAACGGGGTGAAGAACAACGCCGAGTATCAGGCGACCCTGTTCCAGATCGAATCCGTCGTGCGCGAGCGCGACCGCGTGCAGGACGAGTGCCTGCGCATCCTCGAGACGACGGACCCGCTGAAGGCCGAGGCTGCCGCCGCTGCGCAGGCTGCCGCCGAAGAGCGGAAGGTGTTCGAAGGATTCCTCACCGAGGCGCAGCGTCTGCGCATCGCGTGCGAGGAGCGCGTCAAGGGCGTCGTCGAGAAGCGCAAGTTTGTGGCCGAGGGCATCCCACCGGAGTTGCTCGGCACCTACGACCGCCTGTTTGCGACGCGCGACAGCCTCGCGGTGTGCGCCGTCGAGCGCGGACACTGCCAGGGCTGCTACAACAAGGTCACGACCAACGACACCGCCAAGTTGATGGGCGGCGCAACCGTCGTCTCCTGCGACTCCTGCCAGCGCATCCTCTACCTGCAGCGCTGAGCCCTTCATGGCACGGCCGATCCATCCGGTCGTCGTCGGCACCGCTGGTCACATCGACCACGGCAAGTCGTCTCTCGTCCGTGCGTTGACGGGCATCGACCCAGACCGGCTCAAGGAGGAGCAGGAGCGCGGCCTTACGATCGATCTCGGCTTTGCGCGCTGGAAGATGCGCGATGGTCGTTGGCTCGGCGTCGTCGACGTGCCCGGCCACGAGCGCTTCGTGCGCAACATGGTCGCCGGCTGCACCGGCATCGACCTCGTGCTTCTCGTCGTCGCGGCAGACGACGGCGTGATGCCGCAGACGATCGAGCACCTCGACATCCTCGACGTGCTCGGCGTTCGCCGTGGGCTCATCGTGATGACCAAGATCGACATGGTCGATCCGGCGCTCGCCGACATGGCGCAGGCCGAAGTCGAGGAGCTGGTGAAGGGCACGGTGCTCGAAGGCGCCGAAGTCTGTCGTGTCAGTTCGGTCACCGGCGAGGGCATCGAGGAGCTGAAGCTGCGTATCGAGGAACTCGCGCGCGGCCTCGACCCGCGGCCCGCGGGTGGAGCATTCCGCATGCCGATCCAGCGCGTGTTCACGCTGCCCGGCATCGGCACCGTGATCACTGGCATCCCGCTCGCCGGCACCATCGCGCCCGGCGATGAAGTGGAGATCCTGCCCGGTGGGGAGCGGCTGCGCGTTCGCGGGCTGCACGCCTATGGCGGCAAGGTGGAGCAGGCGGTCGCAGGCCACAGTTCTGCATTGTCCGTGCCCGACGCAAGGCAGGCCGGGCTGCATCGCGGCATGGTCGCGTGCGCGCCGGGCTCGTATCCGGTCGGTTCTGCCATCGACCTCGACTTGCAGTTGCTTGGCCGCGCGAAGGCGCTGCGCCATCGCAGCCCCGTGCGCGTGCACACGGGCACCGTCGAAGTGCGCGGCGACGTGCTGCTGCTCGATCGCGATCGGCTGGAGCCGGGCGCTCGCACGACAGTGCGCGTGCTGCTCGATGAGCCGATGTGCTGCGCGCATGGCGATCGCTTCTTGCTGCGGCTCGAGACGCCTGCCGTGACGATCGGCGGCGGAACGGTGCTGCGCGTCGTCTCCGAACACGGCCGCTACCGCCGCAAAGACCTTGGCTCCGAACTGTCGTCGCTCCGCGAAGCCGGCGATCGCCCCGAGTCGCGCATTGCGCACGAACTTGCGCAGAAGGGGCCTTCGGGCTGCCCGATCCAGGACCTCGCGCGCGCGCTCGAATGCGACGAGGCGAGTGCGGAAGAGGCGCTGCGCGGCATGGCGGATGTGCACCTGCACGCTCGCGCTCGGCGCGCGTTCCGGCGTGAGGATCTCGCTGCCGGCGAACGCGAGTTGCTCGACTCCGTCGATCGCATGTTGGCAAAGCGAGCTGCCGCCGCCTCGATCCAGCGCAGCGCGTTGCGTGCGACCAAGACGTTGCCGCAGCCGCTGATCGACGCTGTGTTCGAGTCGCTGCAGGAGCAGGGCCGCGTGCGCGCGGGCAGCCAGGGGCAGATGCTGTTCCAGGATCGCCTGCGGCCGCTCGGCCCAGCCGAGCAGCAGCGGCTCGACGCGATTGTCGCGCTGTGCGAGCAGCAGCCTTTCCGGCCGCCGGATCGGGCCGAGATCGAGGCGCATGTCGGCGCCACCGGCGACGCGCTGTCGGGGTTGCTCGATCGCGGCTGCGACGAGGGCCGACTCGAGCGCGTCGGCGAACATTTCTACGCGCACAAGGCGCTTCGCACCGCCTTGCATGCGATCCGTCGCAACTGCCTTGCGCATGCAGAGGCCCTCGACATCCCGGCTTTGCGCGATGAACTCGACACCAGCCGCAAGTATCTGATCCCGCTGCTGGAACACGTCGATGCGCTCGGGCTCACGGTGCTCCGCGGCGGCGTGCGCCGCTTGCTTGCGTCCTCGGCATTGAGCCGAGAACTCGCCCAAGAGGGCTGAGTCCGGCTGCCCAGGATCTGGCAGCCGTTCTCGGCGCTGGATTCGTCGCGGGGTGGGCGGGCCGATGCCATCGCGCCCTGCGCCGCTGCTGGCCATGCGCTGCATTTGTCGCCGGATCCGTTCACCTCCGGCGCGCCTTCGTGCCGATAAGCCCGCGGAACCCCCGGCTGCAACGGAGAGTGCCATGAACGGCGACGACACGAACCTCGACAAGAACGCGCAGGACAGCAACAACGATGGTCTCCCTGCAAAGGGGCGCACCTTCGATCCGATGTTCGCGCAGAGCTGGCAGAAGCCGCAGAAGCCGAAGGACGAGAAGTCGAAGACGCCGCAGCCGCCGTCTGCCAAGCCGCAGCAGCCGATGCAGAGCTTCGAGCCTGCTTCGGATGAGACCGCGGAAGACATGCTGTTCTCGACGAACGCCAGCGTGGTGGACCCGATGAAGGGCGAGTCGCCGTTCGATCCGACGGGCCGCTCCGAATGGCCTGGTCGCGGCATGACGCCGGACGAGATGGGCGTCCCGGTTCCCGCAGAACCCGGATTCATGCAGGCCGATGACGAACTCGGCATCGACAGCGAGCAAGAGCTCGAGTTGATCGATTCGACGCCCAACGCCAACACGAACGAGGCCTCGAACGACGGCGAAGAGATCGTCCTCGAGGACGACTCGCACGAAACCGAGGACGTGGTCCTCGAAGACGAACAAAGCGTCCACGAAGCGGCCGACGCGGTCGCACAGGGCGACGACGACTTGCTGTCGGGCGAGGTGTTCGTGCTCGACGAAGGCGAGCCAGTGGAGGCCCAAGAGGGCGGCTACGCATTCGGCGAGCAGCAGGACGGCGATGCCGAGGCGCAGAGCGAAGACAACACGGAGGCCGAGCAGGAGCCCGAGGCCGAAGAAGGCTGGGAGCCGCTCGACGCCGCCGCGCAGGGACTGGAGATCGAGGCCGAAGACAACGCCGAGGCGATCTCAGACGACGCCGAGTTGTCCGAGGACCAGGCGATCGAGTTCGAGGAGGACGCGGTCACTCAGGACGAATTCGCGTCGACCGAGGAGCAGGCCGAGTTCGATTCCGAACTGCAAGGCGAAGAAGCCGCGGCGCCGCTCATGGTTGCCGAGGCTCCGCGCCGGACGGGCCGCATCCTTCGCTTTGCCGCGCGTCTCGCGGCGGCTGCGATCCTGGTCGGCGGCGGCGCAGTCGTCGTTGTGCACCCGGAGTGGGTTGGCCTCACGCTCGAGCCCGAGCTCGTCGAGCGCGTGCAGGTTGCGCGTCCGAACGTGAACCCGCGCACGCCGAAGCCGATCCCGCAGGTGGCGCAGGTCGAGAAGCCCGCGGCTCCCGCAGTGGAGCCGGCTCCGCTCCAGCAGAACACGCCCGTTGTGCAGCCCGTCGCCATAGAGCCGACTCCGGTGGTGCAGCCCGAAGTGACGCCGGTGGTCCAACCCGAGGCAGCGCCGCAACCGACGACGGAGAACCCGATCGCCTCGGCCAACCTGCCTCGCTACCTGCCCGCTGGCGAGAACCTGTGGGTCGGCGAGTTCGATGGCGGCTCGCGTGCAACGGCCGAATGGGCCAGCGTGACGCCGGGCAGCAAGGCGTTCGCGCAGCTGCAGAACGGCAACTTCTTCATCGGCAGCGTCAAGGCGGTCGCGCAGGACGCGATCACGCTGTCGGTCAAGCAGGGCGAAGTGTTCTTGGCCCGCGAAGAGATCAAGCGCGTGACGACGCTCGACAGCCGCGACTACGCGGACCTGCAGCGTGCGACGCAGGGCTTCTTGAAGCTCAGCAACGACAACCGTCTCGTCGGCGAGATCCTGCAGTCGGTCGGCGATGACCACTACGTGATCCAGATGCACTCGGACCGCATTGTCGTGCCGCGTTCGGCGGTGCAGCAGGTGGTGGAACGGCAGGGTGCGGAAGGCGTGCGCTTTGGCACGGTCGGCGACGAGGAGCAGTGGCTGCGCGGCGTTGCCGAGCGCCAACTCGAGTCGCAGCGCGTTGGCGGCAAGCAGACGAACGAGCCCAAGAAGCTGCAGCAAACGCAGTCGAAGGCGCCGACTGGCGCGCGGTGAACGATCCGCGCGCAGCGGGGGGGCTTTACGAAGGTCAGGATGGGCGGTTTATTGCTTCGCCCTCAAACCCTGACCAGCGAATGGAACCCTGCAACGAGTGCGGCAACACAGCAGTGCTGCCAAAGAGCTACGGCGGCCACAGCGTGCTCGAGTGCGACCTTTGCGGCGCGCTGAGCGGCGGCCACACGTCCGTGGCGACGATCGAACTCGCGCGGGAAGCGCAGCAGGAAGGGGTGGATGCTCCGGCGTATGGCGTGCAACGCGCGCTGAGTTCGCTCGACGGCGTCAAGGTCGTGGACTGCCAGGGCGGTTGCCGCTCGCGCCGCAAGTTGCCCAATGTGCGGTTCCAGGCGCTGGACTCGCGCGGCTTCGTGCAGCTCGAGAACCTCGCGAAGTCGCTGCGCTTGTCGGCGGGCTCGATGTCGATGGCGTGGACGATCGAAGTCGACTTCCAGTCCGGCCTCGAGTTCGTGCTGACGCCGCGCGTTGCGACGTCGCGGCCGCGCGAAGCCGACGTGGCGTTGGCGCAGGGCGACCTGCCGTTGCTCGCGCGCGCGCTGGATCGCGACGTCCGGCTGTCGTGGTGGCGCCGACCCTGAGTCGTCGCCAAAGACGATTTCGGCGCAGGCACGGATGCGCGCGCTGCCGCCGTTCTCGGTAGCCTCTGACGCCGAGGACCCCTCGGCATGCTGCAACGACTCGCACTGTTCGCCCTTTCGCTGCTGATCGCGGCATCGACCGCATTTGCGCAAGAGCCCGATCCCGACCGCGTTGCTGCGGTGAAGGAGTTCCAGCGGTTCTTCAAGAAGTTCAAGACCGACGCGGAGCAGCGCGAAGCGGTGCTGACGCTGCGCGGCCAAGAGTGCGTTCCCGCCGTCGACGAACTGTTGAAGCTCACGGGCAACAAGTCGGCGGTCGTGCAGAAGACGGCGCTCGACGTGCTGACGAGCTACAAGGAAGCCGCGTCGTTTCAGCCGTGGATCGACGGACTCGCGGACAACAAGGATTCGGCTCAGAAGGCGATGCTGATCCGCGTGTTTGGCCAGACGAAGCTCGCGGCTGCGAAGGACGCGGTCGTGGCTGCCGCAAGCGATCCGAAGGCCAGCGCGCAGATCCGCTATGAGGCCGTGCGGGCGCTCGCCGAGTTCCGCGACAAGGGCATCGCCAAGATCCTGCCGACGTTGCTGCAAGACGCCGATCCGCTCGTGCGCGCAGCCGCAGCCGACACGGTCGGCAAGCTCGAACTCGACGACCTTGGCGCGGCGCTGATCCCGTTGCTGCAAGACGCCGAGTGGCAAGTGCAGTCTGCGGCGGTTGCGGCGTGTGGCACGGTGCGCCCGCAAGCGGCGGTGCAGCCGCTGATTGACCTGCTGCGGCAGAAGGGCCGCATGCAGACCGAGTGCGCTGAGGCGCTGTTCAAGGTCACTGGCATGGAGTTCGGGCTCGACGCCGATCGCTGGCAAGAGCAGTGGACCAAGCTGATGGCGATCGAGGGCTGGCGCATCCCGACGCGCGAAGAGCTCGCGAAGAAGGCGGAGAGCCGCAAGAAGTACAACGAGATCTACGGGCAGAAGGAGGCCGGGCTGCCGTCGTTCGCGGGCATTCCGACGACGTCGACGAACGTGCTGTTCATCATCGACGTGTCGGGCTCGATGGACGATCTCGTCGTCGAGCGCGAGAAGTTCCAGGGCTATGCCGACAGCCGCAAGTTCACCATCGTGCGCGAACAGTTGCTCAGCGCGCTCGACTCGCTGACCGAGAACACGAACTTCAACATCGTGAAGTTCGCGAGCGACCTGACGCCATGGAAGCCCAAGCTCGTGCCTGCGAACATCGTGAATCGCGAGGCCGCGAAGTCGTGGGCGAAGCAGCTCAAGCCGATCGGTGGCACCGAGGACCAGAACCTCGCGGCCGCGGGCCTCGGCGGCCTCGCCGACCTCGATGGCGGCAAGACGAACACGCTGAAG
>CAIYFF010000072.1 GCA_903925435.1 uncultured Planctomycetota bacterium
AGCAACGGAACGCCCTGCCTGCGTGCTCGTCGGCTGCGGCGCCGACGTGATCCGCTACCGCGCGCGCTGAGGCGCGAGCGCCGCACGCAACGCGTCGTCGACGTCTTCGTGCAAGAAGCGGAAGCCCGCTTCGAGCAATCGCCGCGGCATCGCGCGCTGGCTGCTCAGCAACACCGCGTCGGCCATCTCGCCAAACATCAATCGCAGAGCGAACGCGGGCACGGGCAACAACGCCGGACGATGCACCGCGCGGCCGAGCGCCTTGGTGAAGTCGCGGTTCGTGACGGGCTTTGGCGACACGCAGAGATAGGGGCCGCGCGCGGATTCGTTGGCGAGCAAGAACGCGATCGCAGCGCAAAGGTCAGAGAGCGCGACCCAACTCGTCCATTGCGCGCCGTTGCCGATGGGGCCGCCGAGACCGAGCCGGAATGGCGGCAGCATCTTCTTGAGCGCGCCGCCGTCCTTGCCGAGCACCATGCCGATGCGCAAGTGGCACACGCGAGCGCCGCGTTCTGCAAGCGGCTTGGTCGCGCGTTCCCATTCCTGCGCGACGTCGGCGAGGAAGCCTTGGCCCGCTTCGGAGCGTTCGTCGAGCAGCTCGTCGCCGCGATCGCCGTAGATGCCCGTCGCCGACGCGCTGACCAGCACGGGCGGCCGTTCGAGTTGCGCGAGCGAGCGGCACAGCTTCTCGGTCGCGGGGCCGCGGCTGTCGCGAATCGCCTGTTTGCGAGCCTTGGTCCAACGCCCCGCCGCGACGTTCTCGCCGGCGAGATGCACGACGGCGTCGAGCCCGCGCGCCGCATCGAGATCGATGCGACCACTCGATGGGTCCCATGCGATCGCGTCTTTTGCGCCTGCGCCGCTGCGCACGAAGCGTCGCACGTCATGGCCAAGGCAGCGCAAGTGCTCGCGCAACGCGGTGCCGACAAAGCCCGAGGCTCCGGTGATTGCGATCGTGGACATAGTGGGGACTGGGATGATGCCAGAGGCGCTGTCGGGTCGATCCGTCTGCGTCTAAGAAGCAATGCAGCGGTGAAACGGAGCATGGAGCTCGTGGACGCGTTCGCGGTTGGCTCGGATGCGGATGCGTGCGCCGCCTTCTCCGGATGTCTCGGCGCATGCGTGGCTGAGTCGGGTCTTCGGGACGAGGCTCGCTGGGAGCGCGAGCGCCTCCGGCTATGCCCCAGACTCTGCGGAGTATTCGGTCTGCATCACGGGGCTGACATCGCGTTGCGTCGTGATGCAACCTGTGTGCACACGGCCTTCTGCGCGCGGAATGGAGCCATTCCGTTAGATAGGAGGACGCCGGGGAGTTGCTTGCGGAGAGTCTTCGCCCATGCGAACTTGGCAACGCTTCTACAGATCCGGCAGCGAGTAGAATTCGCCACAATGTGGCATCGATGCCGCGCGGACAGTGCTCGTGGCCCTTAGGATGGAAGTGCTGTGACGAAGGAGACCCCGGCGAACAAACCTGACCAGCGTGCACTGCGCGTCATCGCGTCGGTCGTCGGCGTCGTGTTCGCTGCGTTGCTGCTGGAGCTGGTGCTGCAGGTTGCGGCCTTGGTGATGCATCTGCGGAACTCCGATGTGCATGCCGCAGCGGGAGGAGATGGCACAGCGCGCGTGGTGCTATGCGTCGGTGACTCGTTCACGTTCGGTCTGCATGCGACGTCGCCCGCGTTCTCCTACCCTTCATTGGCGCAGTCGCTCGTCGCTGCGCGTGGTGGGGCGCCGACACAGTTCGTCAATCGAGGCGTGCCCGGCCAGTCGTCGCGCGACGTGTTGTTGCGGCTCGATGACGATCTGGCGCGGCACCGGCCGGAGGTCGTCTACGTGCTCGTTGGCACGAATGACCACACGTTCCGTCCGACGTTGGTGAGGGCCGAAGAACTCGCATCAACGCGGCCCCCGGGATTCGCATGGCGGGTGCGCACATGGCGTTTGCTGCAGTTGCTGACCAACTCCGGGTCCGAGGCCGATGCGCAGCGCGGGCTGCCGTTCGTCGGCGTGTGGCACGCCAATCAGGTCGAGTTCGAGTTCACGGCAGAGGGAGTGATGCGACTAGGCGACCAGCAGTGGACGTGGTCGCTTGCGCCCGACGGCGGACTGCGCGTGCAGTTGCCGGACGGGAGGCAGCTGCCGATCGAGTGGCGTCTCGAAGGTCCGCGGCTCCACGTCGCATGCGCCCTATGGGATCCGCCGTTGCTGTTCGAGCCGGGACCGATGCCCGGCCCTGGCAACGCAGTGTTGCGGGAGCACCTTCGCCAGATCGTCGCCAAGGTCCGAGTGGCCGGGGCGCGCTGCGTCCTGCTGACGTATCCGGGCGGCGCGTTCGCGCGGCCCGGGCTCAATGACGAGCTCCGAGCGGCGGCGCGCGAGAACGGCTCGGAGCTGCTGGACGTGGAGGCTCGGTTCGTCGAACTCGCGAAGGACGGCGACATCGCTCGCTACTACGTCGAGGACGGGCATTGCTCGGATCTCGGCAACGAGGAGATCGCGAAGCTGTGTGCGGCAGATGCGCAACGGTGAATAGAGCCGCATGGCCTGAGCCTCGTCCTGTTCGCGCTGCGTGGCTACTGTGCGCCGCGTGACCTCGGCCTCCGAATCGTCGATTCCGCCCGCCTTCCGCAAAACGGCGTCGCGCCGTGCGCACCTCGACCAAGGCAATCTGCTGCGATCGCTGACGCTCGTCATCAACAAGGTGCCGGGCGGCATCAACCTCGGGCAGGGCGTGTGCGATCTCGATTCGCCAAAGCCGCTGCTCGACGGCGCGAAGCGCTGCATCGATGGCGGCGATCGTCAGCTCTACACGCCGTATGCGGGCCTGCCGGAGTTGCGCGCCGCGATCGCGAGCAAGCTGCGCAGGCACAACGGACTCGACTACGGGCCCGAGAACGTCGCGGTCACGACGGGCTCATCGGGCGCGTTCTTCGCGGCGGGAATGACGCTGCTCGATCCGGGCTCGGAAGTGATCCTGTTCGAGCCGTTCTATAGCTACCACTGGTCGACCACTCCGTTGTTCGGCGCCGTGCCAGTGGCTGTGGCTCTCGATCGCGACACGCTCGCATTCGATGAAGCAGCATTCCGCAAGGCGTTGACGCCGAAGACGCGCGCGGTGGTCGTCAACACGCCGGGCAATCCATCGGGCAAGGTGTGGAGCCGAGCCGAACTGCAGCGACTCGGCGAGATCCTCGACGGCACGGACGTGATCGTGCTGACGGACGAGGTCTACGAATACATGTGCTTCGACGGTCGCCGCCACGTGTCGCCGGCGAGCGTCGCGTCGCTGAAGGACCGCACGCTGACGATGAACTCGTTCAGCAAGACGTACTCGATCACGGGATGGCGCATCGGCTTCCTCGCGGGCCCGGCGGCGATCGTCGAGAAGTGCGGCATCGTCTTCGACCAGATCGAAGTGTGCGCGTCGCGACCGATGCAGCGCGGTGTGCAAGCGGCGCTCGAGCAGTTGCCGGACTCGTTCTACGACGACTTGCAGCGCAGCTACGAGAAGAAGCGAGATGTGTTCTGCGCCGCGTTGCGCGACGCGGGCTTCCGCTTCCAGAAGCCAGAAGGCGCCTACTACGTGCTCGCCGACTACGGCGACGTGTTGGGCAATCTGGAGCCTCATCCCGCCGTGCTGCAGATGATCGAGCGCATCCAGATCAACGCGGTGCCCGGGCACCTGTTCTATGGCGAGCCAAAGGGAGTGCGGTCGATGCGATTCCAGTTCGCGGTGGAGATGCCGGTGCTCGAAGAAGCGTGCAAGCGCTTGAGGAGTCTGCGGTGATGGCGCTGTCTCGTTGGGAGTTCGCGATTGCATTGTGTGTCGCCAACGCTTGCGCATCGCTCGCGATGGCGCAGGGGCCAGAGCCTGATGCGGGACTGGTTGCGCTTCACCAAGCGAGGCTCGACGCAGTGACGAGCGGCGTCGTGCTCAACATCGCGGCCCATCCCGACGACGAAGCGTCGCGCACCAACACGATCCTGCGGCGCAAGCACGCTCTCCGCGTCGTGACTGCGTATTCGACGTATGGCGACGGTGGGCAGAACGCGATCGGCAAGGAGATCGGCCCCGAGCTCGCGCAGTTGCGCGTGCGCGAGACGCTCGCGGCCGCCGCGATGATGGACTTCGAAGTGCGCTGGCTCGGCATGCGCGACTTCGGGTTCTCCAAGTCGCTCGACGAGACGCTCGCGGTGTGGGGCAAGGACGCGCTGCTTGATGCGATGCGCAAGGTCGTCGATGAAGTCGATCCCGACTTCGTCGTGACCAACCACGATCTTGTGCACGGCCACGGCCATCACCGCGCGTCGTTCTGGGCGATCTCCGAGGTGATCGAAGAGCGCCGCAAGGCAGGCAAGCACGCGCCTGCGTTGTATTCGCGTTGCAGCCTCGAAGAAGCGCAGTGGACCGTCGATCCAGGCGAGTTGGATCCTGTCCGCGGCGAGACCTACGCGCGGCTCGCGCATCGCGCGTGGACGCAGCACGTGACGCAGGGGCCGTGGAGCGGGCACGAGCCGCTGCAGGTGGGCAAGGACTACTGGAAGCTCATGCTGCCTGCGGGCGCGCCGAAGGACGTCGCCGCGCAGCCGTTGTCGTTCGTCCGGCCGCGCTTTGCGCGCGCTGCGGAGAGTCTCGCAACGGAGATCGGCGGCGTGATGCTGGACAGCCCCATTGCGTCGGTGGAGGCGAGGGCAGCCACTGCGCTGCGCAAGCTGCGCGAATGGGCGAAGCCGCTCGACTTCTACACGGGCATCCATCCGCAACTCGAAGTGAAGGACGAGTCGAAGCGCCGCATCGATGCGTTGCAGCGCGTGTTGCTCAGCGAGGCTGGCGTGCGCGTCGAAGCGTGGCTCGAGGAGTCGGAGGTGCCGCGCGGCGGCGAAGGCAAGGCGTATGTGGTCGTGCACGGCATGGAGCGCGTGCAAAACCTCGTGGTCCGTTGCGGCGACAAGGACGCGGAGCCGGTCGCGCCGCGCATTCGCAGCACGTTCTTTGACGCGATGCCCGCTGTGCCCGTTGGCGCGACGCCTGCGGATCTTGGTATCGGCAACGGCGCGACGCCCGCGAAGGGCGCTGCGCCTGCAGTGCCGGCGCCGCCGCCGATTCCTGTCCCTGGTCGGCTCGCGCTTTCGTTCCTCAACGCGAAGCCCATCGCGCGCGCGCCGGAGGTGGACATGGTGACGATCGACGTGGCGTTCGACCTCGTCGGCGTCGAGGCTCCGATGGAGCCTGGCATCCACTACCTCACCGCGCCGACGCAAACGGTGCGCATCGAGATGCAGCGCAAGCTCGCGTTCTCGACCGTCGAGCCCGTGGAAGTCACGTGGGATCGCGAGGTCGTGCTCGCGCCCAATGACCGCGCATCCGAACGCATCTTCAGCGCCAGCGTGCGCAGCAAGCTCTCGGAAGGTCTCGCCGAACCGATCCGCGTCGTGACAGGCGCCGGCATTCGCGCGGAAGCGATTCCGAGCCGAGTGTCGCTGTCGAAGGACCACGCAGAGGCGCGAGTTCTCGTTCGCGCGTCGATCGACGGCGCCGCGCTGTCGAGCGATCCTGCGATTCGGCTCGAAGTCGGCGGCCAGAAGGCGTCGCTGCGCATCGTGCCGGTCGAAGTGTTCGTTCCTCCCGGTTTGCGCATCGGCCTCGTGCGCGGCCCCGACGACACGATCGAGCGCACGCTCGCCGATCTCGGCATCGCGTACTCGCAACTCGATCGCGATGCGCTCGCGACCGCGAGGCTCGACGAGTTCTCGGCGCTGTTGCTCGACATGCGCAGCTACCACCACGTGCCTGAGCTTGCCGAGCACAAGGATCGCATCCTGCAGTACTGCCGCGCGGGTGGCCGCGTCGTCGCGATGTACCACAAGCCTGGCGAATGGAACGAGCGCGCAGGGCATCCTTTGCTCGCGCCGTTTGCGCTGACGGTCGGCAACGATCGCTGCACGGAAGAAGACAGCGCGGTCGTGATGCTGCAGCCGCAACATTCGATCTGGACCAAGCCGCACGCGATCACGATGCAGGACTTCGAAGGTTGGACCCAAGAGCGCGGCCTCAACTTCCCCAGCAAGTGGGACACGGCGTGGACGCCGCTGCTGGAGACGAAGGACCGGGCGGACGAGAAGGCGAGCCAAGGCGCATTGCTGCACACGCAGTATGGCCGCGGCGACTTCGTCTATTGCTCGCTCGCGCTGTATCGCCAATTGCGCAACGGCCACGCGGGCTCAGCGCGCATTTTGGTCAACCTGCTCGCGCGGTGAGCGAGCTCACAGTCGCTGCGTGACGCAGCCCGTTGCGCGCGCTTCGAACGGCGTCGCGGCAAGGTCGACGACGAAGCCTTGCCACGTGACGTCGACAGCGCCGTAGCTGCGCAAGAACGCGCGCGTGGCGGTGCTCATCGGGACCATCGCTTGGAAGCGACCGAACGCGTTGGTGGTGCCGAAGAACGTGATGCCGTTCGGATCCGCGAGATCGACGCAGACGTTGCCGCCGCTGCCGGGTGCGCCAAATCCTGGGATCTGCGCCACGGGCTGCGAGCCGTCCGCATTGCTGCCGCCGAGGAGCGGCCCGAAGGACAGCCGCGCGAGCGCGATCGCGTTGGGGCGCTGGCCGTCGGTGATCAAGAAGCCGATGTCGTCAGCTCGCGCGAACGACGATGGCGGCGGCGGAATCAGCGCGGTTGCGTCGTGCAGGTCTGGGTGCAGCCCCGACAGCATGTTCGTCGTGCCGCCGAGTGGAACGCGCGCCGTTGGGCTCGGCGACGTCAGCGCGCGGCTCGTTGCGTAGTAGAGCTGGTTGGTCTGCGTGACGGCGACGCCGCCTGGCGCATACGTCAGCACGTCGAGGTCGAGTTGGCGGTAGTCGCCGCGGCGCCCGGCAATGCCGGGGAATAGCGCAGCCGCGCCAGTCGGCAGTGGGAACGCGCCGCCGGTGGTTGCGACCGTGCACACGAGGTTGGGCGGCAACGGGCTCGCGGGCAGGCGCGGGCCCACGACGTCGCGCGGCGTCGCGGCGGTCACGTTGGGCATGAAGTCCGCGGTGATGCGACAGCCGAGGCCTTCGTTGGGCCATGTGCCCGCTTGCAGGCCAATGCCGAGATAGAGGTCGTCGTCGGTCGGCCCGTGCGATGCGCCAAAGCGCGCGGGAGTGGGCGGTGGATTGATGCCGACGAGCAGCGTGTGGACTGCAGGCCCCGTCGATGCGTTGGGCGGCGTGTTGATGCGACCGGTGCGAAACCAGACGCCGGCGCCGTTGCTGCGCACATCGGGCCGCCCCGGTTGCAGCGGATCGTCGAGATAGCCGACCAGCGTGTACTGCTCTGGCGTGAAGCCGACTTGGTCTTGCACGACGACGCGCAGTCCGACGATGCGGCGCGCTTGCCCCGTGGGATCCGCGGGATCCACGAACGCGTGGCGATAGTGGCGGCCCGAGAACACCTGCAGCAGATCGACGTTGGTCGTGTCTGCGCCGCCGCGATCGGTGTAGGACGTCTCGAAGCCCGCGGTGAAGCCGAGGAAGTGCGCGGCTTGCGCGGTGGCGGTGTGTGCGCCGCACGCAATCGCGCACAGCAGCAACGCGACTGCGCGCGGATTCACCGGCGCGCGCCTTGCTGTTGCTGCGCCTTCTCGCGTTCGGCGATCGCTTCGTCGGCCGTCTGCGCCGGCGAGCCCTTGCCTTCGCGCGCGAGGATCGGCGTCGCCTGCGGCACGCCGTTCATGTCGACCATCTTGACCGTGGTCCACGCGCCATCTTGATGCTTCCACCACCACCAACCGTTGTGGAAGACCTTGTCCACGATCGGCGAGTAGGGTTGCTCGTCCCACATCAGCGCGATGTCGTCCGTGACATCGTTGATCGCTTCGATGGTGGAGCCATCAGGCAACGTGACCTTGCCGGGGCGCGCGCCGTTCGTGAGCGTGAAGGCGCTCGCGGGCTTCTGCGTCGCGGCCGCGGCCTCGGACGGCTTCGCAGGCGGCGTGGCCTGCGCAGGAGCAGGGGCTTCCTGCGCAGGGGGCACGGGTGTCGCGTCCGGTTGCGCGGGCGCGACCACCTCGCGGCTCATCACCAGATAGATGGCGACCGCCGCGCCCGCGGTGACAAGCATCGCGAGCGGGTAGATGGCCTTTCGATCAGAGGTGCTGGATGACACAGCCGGTGGCCTTCACCTCGGACGGGCTCGTCGCGAGATTGACGACATAGCCTTGCCAGTGCAGGTCCACCGCGCCGTAGGACGCGAGGAACGCGCGGGCCGGCGCGCTCAGCGGGAACATCTGCTGGCAGCGGCCGTTCGCGTCCGTGAAGTTGATGAACGTGAACGCGCTCGGGTCGGCGAGATCGATGCAGACGTTGCCGGCGCTCGTGGCGGCGTTGAAGCCGGGGATGAACGCGATCGGCACCGAGCCATCCGGGTTGAAGCCGCCGACCAACGGGCCGAACGCGAGGCGGATGACCGCGAGCGAGTTCGGGCGGTTGCGCTCCGTGATCAGGAAGCCAATGTCATCCGCGCGAGCGGGCGCGCCAACGGGCGGGGGCAGCGTGCCGGTTGCGTCGTTCACGTCCGGGTTGTTGCCCGAGAGCATGTTCGTCGTGCCGCCAGCCGGAACCTGCGTGGCCGCGTTGACGAGCGGCGGGTTGCGGAGGTTGCTCGACGGGTAGCGGATCTGGTTGGTCTGCGTCACCGCGACGCCGCCCGTGGTGAGCGCGAGGATGTCGAGGTTGAGCTGGCGGTAGCCGCCGCGCGAGCCGGCGGTGCCGGGGAATGCCGGGATCTGGCCGGTCGGCAGTGGCGTTGCGCCACCGGTCGTGGCGACCGTGCAGACCAGGTTGCGGATGTTCGTGTTACCCGGCAGGCGCGGGCCGACGACGTCGAGCGAGTTGGTGCCCACATTGCCGAGGTTGAAGTCGAACGACATCCAGCAGCCGAGGCCGTCTGCGGGCCACGTGCCGTTGCGCAGGCCGATGCCGAGGTAGACGTCGTCGTCCGTCGGGCCGTGCGCGGCGCCGAAGTTCATCGGCGTGGCCGGCGGGTTGATGCCGTAGGTGATCGTCCAGAACGCAGGGCCGGTCGCGGTGCTCGGCGGCGTGTTGATGAGTCCCGTGCGGAACCAGACGCCAGTGCCGTTCGCGTTCGAGTCAGGCTGGCCAGGAGCCAACGGGTCGTCCTTGTAGCCGACCAACGTGTACTGCTCTGCCGTGTTGCCGATCTGATCCTGAACGTTGAATCGGAAGCCGACGAGGCGCTTGCTCGCGCCGAGTGGATCTGCCGGATTGATCAGGAAGTGGCGGTAGTCGCGCGTTGCGAAGACCTGAAGGATGTCGACGTCGAGCGCGTTGATGGTGGCGCGGTCGGTGTACGACGTATCGAAGCCGCCATTGAAGCCGAGGAAGTTGGCGAGCTGTGCGGGGAGCGCGCTCGACAAGGAGGCAACGAGGGACAGTGCGAGGATGGAACGCATGGGGATGGTTCTTGGGTGCACAGGGACGGCCCGGCTCCAGGGGGTGAAGCGGGCGAAGGAGCGGCGAATCCTACGCATGCCGCGCGCTGGTGGGAACCTCCGCAAGCCCAAGGAGCATGCTGCTCTGGGCGTAGCAACTACGGCGGCTGCGCTATATCGGTGCGGCGCATCGCGCCGCGACCGTCACGCTCCCTGTGCTGCGCGCGGCGCAGTCAGGGCTGCCATGGCATAGAGCCCGGCCGCCACGAGGGTGACGACGAAGAACCCGCCTTCCATCGCAACCAGGATGCTGAGGATCGACGCCATCACCGAGGCGGCGCCGTTCACGCCGAACGCCCAACCGATCATGCCCTGCTGCTCGTTGCGCAGCAGTGAGAGGCCCGTCGGGAACGGGATGCCCATCGCGAACGCGAGCGGTGCGATCGTCGCCATCGTGACGACGATGCGCAGCGGCTCCGACCACGCGAGCGTCGATTGCAGCACGGCGGGCAGCAGCAGCGCCTGCAGCAGCAGCAACACGACCACGGCAAAGCCAGCGCGCATCGCGCCGCGTTGGCCGAGGCCCTTCTTGCCAGCCCACGACGAGCCGAGGCCCGAGAACAGCAAGAAGCTGCAGAGGCCGACGCTGAGCGAGTAGGTCGGGTGGCCGAGGTAGAGCACGAAGCGCTGGATCGTGCTGATCTCGACCAGCAAGTAGGCGAGGCCGAGCGCCGAGAAGAAGGCGATCACGCGCAGGCGCGAGTTGGCGGAGCCCGCCTTCGTCGAGAAGCCGAGGCGGAACATCGGCAGCAGGATCAGCAGCGCGGTCGCGATCAGCGTCTGCACGAACAGCGCGGCGAGGATGTAGAGGCCGATGGGCTCGCTGCCCGTCAGCGCTGCGTAGCCGTCCTTGCCCTTCGACGTGAACGAGAGGTCATTCCACGAGTTGAAGTTGAAGAAGAACGGCTTGTCGTCGGTCGCCGGATGCGTGCGGTACTGGTAGCCGTCGTGGAACGCTTGCTCCGCTTCGGGGCCCTTCGCTGCGGCATCGAGCAGTTGGCTGTACTCGTTGTTCTCGCCCTTGAGTCCCGCGGCGTAGTAGAGGACGTGGTTGGTCTTCGGCGCGTTGAGCGGCGGCAGGTAGGCCTCGATCTTTGCGACGTCTTCCTTCGTGAAGGGCGTTTTGCGCATCAGCACCGCCGCGTAGCGCATCGGATGCTCGTAGTCGCGCGACATGCGCTCCTTGAGCTCGGTGAAGTTCTTGATGTGCTCGAGGCCCTGCGCGCCCTTCAGCTCCTTGGCGAAGTCCATCATCTGGCCGTCTTCTTGGTTGACGACCAAGAAGTGCTTGCGCGGGTCCGTGATGCCGAGCTTGCGCAGCGCGCGCGCCGCGGTCGCGACGAGCTTGAGTTCTTCGCGCGGCGGCTCGAAGCGGAAGCGGATCACCGTGATCACGCCGTCATCCGCCATGTGCGCGAAGAAGTCGTCGAACGCTTCGATCGTGTAGAGGTAGCTCTCGCTGAAGATGTAGCTGCCCGACGACAGAGCTGAGTAGGTGTCGGTGCCCGACATCTGCAGCAAGTCGAACTTCTTGCCTGAACGGCGCAGGTAGCTGCGGCCTTCGGACTTCACCCACGTCACGCCGGGGCGGTCGTAGATGTGGTTGGTGTAGGCGCCGAACTTGCCGCGCACGAGGTCGATCGTGTCGCCGTTGATGTCGACGGCCGTGATCGTCTTTGCGCCGCACGCGAGCCCGGTCTCGATGTCGTTGCCGCCACCGGGGCCGATGATCAGCGCGTTGGGATCCTTCACGAGCTGGTAGCCGAGGCCGTACCAGTGCTTCTTGTAGTCGAGTTCCTTCGCGTAGCCGCCGGACCAGATCTTGGTCGGCGCATCGCCATCCTGGAACACGTGCACTTCGGTGCGCGGGCCGCTCGTCGGGTTGTCGCGGTCCTTCGCCGCATTGCCGGGCGTCGGGTTCATCGGCAGCGTGTCGATGCGACACGTCGGGCTCCACACCGTGGAGCGCAGGCTCATGTCCAACTCGGGATACTTCGGATCCTGCGTCTTGCGCAGGTAGTCGGTCATGCCCTCGTAGAAGAGGTCCATGGTGCCGAGCATCTTGCTCTTCGCTGGCTCGATCGGGAGCAAGCGATTGGTCGCTTCCGGGAACGCCATCGACAGCGGCCAGATCGCGATCGTCAGCAGCGCGAGCGCGCGCATCAGGGTCGTCATCGAACCGCGCGAACCAAGGGTCGATGCGAGGCCTGCGATGCCGCCGAGCGCCGCAAACAGATAGAGGCAGCCAGGTCCGCCGAGCGGGCGCACCAGCAACACGAACAAGAAGCTGCCGATCGCGGAGCCGATCAGGTTCCAGAAGTACGTGCGGTGCACGATCGCCGCGTGTTGCTGCAGCGCGATCGAGATCGCGAGGCCAGCGAACAAGAACGGCACGATCAGGTACGCGTAGCGCAGGAACAGCAGCAGGTACTTGCTGCGGTCCTGTTCGATGTCGAGCGTGTCGAGCGGCGTGTGGCACAGCACCATGAACGCGCCGATCAAGCTGATGCCGAACATGCTGCAGCAGAACGACACAGCCTTCTGCGAGTCGCCGAACATGCGCCCGATGCTCGGGAACATGCCGAGCAGTCCGCCGCCGGCGCCGAAGCCGAGCAACGTGACGGTGACCACCATGTAGGTGAGGTGGTGCCACAGCATCACGCTGAAGAGGCGCGTCTGCAGGACTTGCACTGCGAGCGTCGCAGCCGAGATCAGCGCGACCGCGAGCAATATGCCGCGGGTCGACTGCGGCGATTCGGAATGGGTCATCGGGATTCGGCGCTGGACCGGCGATGCCGGCAGGTGGGGCCACGCAATGCGAGGCGCGAAGGATGATGGTGGCGTCCCGCTAGACCGTCAAGGCAACGACGGTGCGAACGCGCAGAGAAAACGGCAAGCGCGGCGCTCATCGCGAGTAGCGCTCCCGTTCGTGCGCGGAAATCGCCGCGGCAAGCCGCTGCATCGCGTCGGCCGCGATCGGCATGGCCTGCGCGCGCAGTAGCAGTTCGCGCGGCGTCTCCCCGTGCACAAGTTGAACGTGCGCGCGCCGCATCGCCGCGTCGAGCGCGCGGACTGTGAGCGGAATGCGCTGGTTCTTCACATGGCGTCGCCAGAACGACAGCATCGAAAGCAATGCGAGCAAAGCCGCGCATTCGATCGGGCTCGTGAGGAATGCGACCACGGTCTCGCCGAGGCTGCGGCCGATCGCCGAGAACAACGCCGCGCGCTCGGCTTCGCCGAAGCCGGTCACGTTGGCCCACGCTTCTTCGAGCCACTTGCGCATGTCGGCGAGCATGCCTGACTCATGGGCGCCGCCTTCGTCCGCCATTGCGGGCGTTGCGTCGAGCGTGGTCCAGCCGGCCCCAGGCAGCCACGCCTCGACCCACGCGTGCGCGTGACGCTGGCGGACGACGTAGGCGCCGGACGATGCGTCGCGTTCTTGCGCGAGGTAGCCGCCGATCACGCGGCACGGGATCGACTGCATGCGCAGCACGAGGCACAGCGCCGTGGCGAAGTACTCGCAGTGGCCGCCGCCCGAACCGAGCAAGAAGTCGTCGAGGCTGCGAGCCGCCGCGGGCGTGCCGGGCAGCGCGTAGCGACGTTCTGCCGACAGCCAATCGCGCGCGTGCTCGGCGCGTCGCTGTGGGCTCGCGTCCGCTGGCAGCGTGCGGCGAAGTTCTTCTTCGAGAGCAACCAGCGGCGATGGCAGTCGTTCTGGCGTTTGCGTCAGGATCGCGCGCGCAGCGGGCGTCAGTTCTCCAAACGCCGCGACCTCGCTCGCGCGCACCGAGAAGCGAACTTCGCGCGGCCCTTCGCCGAACTCCACGAGCGCCACGACGCCATCCGCCTTCGGATCGACCAGCGCGCCAGCGGTGAAGTGCAAGTCGAAGGACTCGGCTTCCAGCGGCAAGAAGAGTCGATTGGCGCTCGTGTCGAGCAGCGTGACGGTGACCGCATCGCTGTCGTTGGCTGCTGCTGCGTCGCGACGACGGCCTTCGTCGCGCGACGAGGCGCGAACCCAGCGAGTGGCCGAGGTCCCGCTCCACGGAATGTCCGTCGCAGTGCGCGTTCCGAATTCGCGGATGCGGAACGGCTGCCAGCCCGCGCCATCGAAGTTGACGAACGTGGCGCCGCGCCAATGCGTCGGCGTGTTCGCTTCGCCCTTGCTCGCGATGCGCATCACCGGCGCGTCGCTGAGTGTCGGAGTCGTCGAGCGGTCGATCCGCACTTGGTCTGCGAACGCGACCACGGGCGCGCCGCCAAACTGCATGGAGTCGCCGAGCCAGCCCTCGCGCTTGAAGTCGCGTGGCCACAGCGCGAACACCAAAGCGGTCGCGAGCAGCGCTGCGGCGCTGCGCCAGAGCCCGTTCTGAATCAGCGCGCGCACGGCGCCGCGCGGTTGTTCACCGCTGCGCGGAAGGCACACGTGCAACTGCAGCGCGAGCACGAGCAGCGCCGCATACGCGAAGAACGCAATCGACCAGCCGAGGTCGCCGCAGAAGAAGCTCGTGACGAACGCGATGAGGAACGAGTTGAAGAACAACAGGTCCGGGCGCTGCTTCTGGCCGATGTTGTTGAGCAGGTGCACTTGGCACAGCGCGGAGAGCAGCAGCCCGTCTTCGAGCATGTGCAGCAACCCGCTGGTGACCGCGTCGTGCACGAGGAACGCAAACGAAGCGAGGACTGCGGCGTTCCAGATGCCTCGATAGACCGGGCTCTCGGCGAACCGCGCAAACAGCGGCGTCGCGGCAGCGCAGGACCACAAGGCCCACAGCCACGGCGAAGTCACGGTGCCGGTCAACTGCACGAACGCGAGGTCGAGCAGCACGATGCCCAAGAACAGCCAGCGCAATGCACTAGGCATGGGCGGCTCCTCCTGCGCAAACGGTCAGCAGTTGCGCGCGCTGCGATGCGGCGGGTGGCGCAACTGCGTCGTGTGGCAACGTCGAGGCTGTCGCGAGCCAACGCAGCAACGGCGCGGGCTCAGGTCGATCCGCATCGAGCGCGAGGTCTGCGTCCTGGCTGCGCAGTCGCAGCGCCTGCTTCGTCTTTGCTGCATCGAGCACAAGCCGCGTCGCGATCGACAGCGCGCGTTCGAGCGACGCTGCGTCGCAGCGACGATCGATGACGAGGTCGACGCCTTCGCCGCCATGGCGCTCGTACTCCTTGACGATCGGCGAGCCGCGACGCGCGGTCGCCTTCCAGTGGATCTGGCGCAGGCTGTCGCCATCGCGCCAGTCGCGGAGGCCCGCGAGGGACTCCTCGTCGCCGCCAGGTGGGCGATTGCCATCGCCGCCGCGGCCACGTTGCGAGGGGTCTTCGGGCGCAGCGGGCGTTGGATACGCGATTGCTTCACCGCGAACGGTGACGACCTGCTCCGCCATGCAAACGCCAAACGGATGACGCGAGCGAATGCGCAGTCGTTCGATCGCATGTGCGCCGCGCGGCATGCCCTTCAGCGCAGCCGTCACGGTCTCGCCGTCGGAGACGACCGGCAGTTCGGCAATGCAGATCGACTTGCCCGCTGCGTCCGCATGCACGAGCACGCCAAACGCGCGCCGGCCTTTTGGCATCGTGATGCGCACGCGCATCGGATGCGGCGATCCTGCGGGCGCAGGCTCGATCGCAAGCAGCTCCGCGCTCGCGCCGCGCAAGTTGCGCCATGAGCCGGTGACGCCGAGCGCGCCGAGGATGGCGAGGAACGACGTCAGCAGGAAGAACAGGTTGGAGTATGGCGTCGCGAAGAACAGCAACACTACGGCTGCGAAGAACAACCCGCCCTTCGCTCCAAGGCCTGTCGGCGAGAGTCGCATCGGCTCACAGTGGAACGGCGGTCTTCGCGATCACTTCCTGCAGCATCGCAGCAGCGCTGCCGCCGCCGCGAACGAACATGCGGTGCGCGAGCACGGGCATGGCGAGCGCCTTCAGGTCGTCCGGCAACACGTAGTCGCGGCCTTCGAGCCATGCGCGCGCACGAGCTGCGCGCAGCCACATCAACGCGGCGCGCGGACTCGCGCCGAGCGCGACCTCGGTGTGCTCGCGCGTCGCCGCGACGATGCGCAGCACGTACTCGGCCACCGTTTCGTGCACGACAACCTCGGCTGCAGCAGCTTGCGCCGCGAGCAGTTGGTCGCGCGAGATCACGGGGTGCACGGAGCGCAGCGAGCTCTCCGCATCGCGGCCGGTGTAGAGCGCGAGTTCTTGCGCGCTGTCTGGATAGCCCAGCTCGATGCGGACGAGGAAACGATCGAGCGCCGCTTCCGGCATCGGATACGTGCCGTGGAACTCGATCGGGTTGCGCGTCGCAAACACATGGAACGGCGCGCCGAGGTCCATCGTCTTGCCTTCGAGCGAGACCGAGCCGGACTCCATCGCTTCGAGCAAGCACGACAAGGTGCGCGGGCTCGTGCGGTTGATCTCGTCCGCGAGCACGAGGTTGGAGAACAACGGGCCTTCGACGAACTCGAACTGGCGCTCGCGCTCGCGCCAAACTGCGCTGCCGAGGATGTCGCTCGGCATCAGGTCATTGGTGAACTGGATGCGGCGGAAGCTGCAGTCGATGCTCGCGGCGATCGTGCGCGCGAGCAGCGTCTTGCCGATGCCAGGCTTGCCGTCGAGCAGCACGTGGCCCCGCGCGATGAGTGCGCAGAGGATCGCTTCGAACGCGTCCGAAGGGACGGCGACGATGTCGCGGACATTGCGTTCGAGGGTCGTGCGCAGCGCCTTTGGCGCTACGGCTGCAGTGCTCAGTGCCAAGGCGTGGTCCTCCGGGTCCAGCCTGTTTCGGCACGCGGGGATGCGCGCGTGAGCCCCGTGCGCGAAGTGACGATGCCAGCGGCCTCAGCGCGCTGCGTCGTCGTCGCTCTGTTCGTCGTCTTCGTCTTCTTCGTCGAGGTCGTCGTCGTCCTCGAACTCGTCGTCGTCGAGGTCGCCGTCCTCGCTGTCTTCCTCGTCGAGGTCCAAGTCGTCCTCGAACCCTTCCTCGAGGTCGTCCTCGAACGCGTCCGCTTCCGCCGCAGCCACCGCGGGATCCTCGCCGCCCTTCGTCATCAGTTGGCGAAACCGCTCGTCGTTGCGCACCGAGTCCAAGTCAGGCTCGTCATGGAGCATGTCGCGGAAGCTCGCGTCGATGCCGCAGGCGATCGTCACTTCGTCCAGCGCGCGCTCTGGTTCGCTGGCAAGCGCGAGGTAGCAGCCGAGATTGAAGTGGCCGATCGCCGACTTCGCGTCGCGTTCGAGCAGTTGCTCCATGCAGCGGATCGCTCCGGGCAGATCCTTGAGCCGCTTCCTGCACCATGCCTCGGTCAGGTCGAGCCACTCGAGGTCGTGTTCCTTCTCGCGGAGCATCGCGATGTCGATCAGCGCTTCCTTGTGCCGCTTCAGGCCCACGTAGGCGCGAACGCGCAGCGTGACGGCGACGATCGCAGCCTGCGGGTCGTCGAGCAGCGGTTGCAGGCGTTCGAGCGCGCGCTCAGGGCAGCGCAAGTCGAGCCAGCCGTCGATCTCGGCGACGAGGCGCTCTAGATGCTGCGGAATGGAGTCCACGGCCGTTCGAGTGTGCGAGGAGGCGCAGGCGGGCGCAAGGCGCGCGTGCCGCTACGCGAGGGTCTCGTGGCCGCGCGCACGCAGCGGAGCCACGCGCAACAACTGGCCGTTCTCGATCAGCGCCGCGTCGTCCGCGAGGTTGACGGTCGGACACACGTGCCGTGGAACGAGGCGCAAGAGCGTGCCGATCGGCGGCGCGGTTCCTCGTTCTACGACCATGGGCAAGTGCTCTTCGCTCGGCTTCAGCGCGCGCAGCGCATACTGCCCCATGGCGCGCGCGCACGGATCGCCGGCGGCGGCGTCGAGCGCCTTGCTCCCGGCGTCGACGGTGATGCGATCCTTCGTCGGCGCGGACACCACGCGCGCTTGCACCTGCACCGCGCACGCAAAACCATCGATGCCGAGTTCGCTGCTGCGCGTGTCCCAGTAGACGACGGTGCCCGGGCTCACGGCATGGTGGAACGCGGAGAACGGCTCGTAGGCGAGCGCGATCGGAAACGTCGGCGTGCCGCTGGTGACGAGCTCTCCTGGGTTCTGCAGCGTGCGAGCGAGCGCCACCAATTCCGCGTAGATCGCGCGCGCAGCAGCCGCGCGTTCTTGCAGCGAGCCGCTGTGCAGATGGCCCTCGTAGCAGTGCAGCCCGCGGAACGATTCCGCCGCGGCTTCGACGACGGCGAGCGCGCGCTCACGTTCGCGCAGAGGAACGCCAGATCGCATGTAGCCAGGGTCGAGATCGACGAACACACCGAGGCCGGATTCGCGCACGAGCTTCGCGTGCGATGGATCCTCGCTGAGGAGCGACACGCGGTGCTTCGGATGGGCGCGCTGCAGCGCTGCCGCGCGCGCGAGGTTGGCTCCGTGCTGCGACATCGCGAACAGCACGTCGATCACGCGGTCGCCAGCTTGCTCGAGCAGCAGCGCGCACTCGCGCGTGGTCGACGCCTTGAACTTGCGCACGCCTGCTTCGAGCAGCAGTTCGAACACCTCGGTCGACTTGCACGTCTTCACGTGCGGTCGCCATCGATGCATCGCGCCGTCGAGGTAGTGCCGCATCGTGGCAAGGTTGTGCCGCACTGCGTCGAGGTCGATGAGCAGGGTAGGCGTTTGGAGGTCTTCGATGCGCATGGGGGTGGTCTCAGATCGCGCCTGTGCGCTGCAGGAACGCTTCCATGCGCGCGAGGATGTCGCCGATCTCTTGATTGAGGCGGTGGTTGCCGTTCGGCACGACCCACAGCTCCTTGTGTCCAATGGGCAGCGCTGCGAAGAACGCTTCGCTGAGGCGCGTCGGCACCAGTTCGTCGTGGGTGCCGTGTGCGACAAACACTGGCATCGGCAGCTTGTGGGGCAGCGATTCCTCGTCGTGCGAAGCCGCATCCATCAGCGCGCGTTCGTGCACGAAGAACTGCTTGCCCTCGCTGGTCTGCATGCGACCTTGCGCATCGAGCCGTTGGCGCATGCGCGGCAAGAAGCCGAATGCGGGCGCGAGCAACACAAGCGCAACGACATCGTTGGGCCGCGACGCCGCGAGGTGCGCGGCGACGAGCGCGCCGAGGCTCGATCCGACGAGGATCGAGGGCCCGGCGAGGTCGAGCACGAGGCTGGCATCGACGAGCAGTTCGGACATCGTCACGACGCCGATCGTGCCCGTCGAATCGCCGTGGCCGCGGAAGTCGAATCGCGTGAACGCGCGGCCTTGTCGCTGCGCGTGCGCAAACAGCGCGTTGCTCTTCTCCCCTTGGCGCACCGAGCCGAGCCCGTGCAAGAACACGTAGCCCGGCGAGGTCCCTGCGCGCCGTTCGACCACCACGCGCTCGCCGGGCGCGGGCTGTAGGACCGTGGTGGTCGTCGGCGCAGGCTTCACACGCGTTCGATGACGTCGATGCGCACGGTAACCGGACCGGCGGGCGACGGAACTTCGCCGGACTCGCCGACCGACAGGCCGAGGATGCCCTTCGCGATCGGAGCGCGGTAGTTGATCGTGTGGTCGTCGATGACGTCCCACGGACCGAGCACCGCGTAGGTGCGCTGCTTGCCGTTCGCTTCCTCGGTGAAGGTCACGCGCGTGCCGGGTGCGACCACATCGCCAGTGACAGCCTGGTCCTCGATCAGCTTCGCCATGCGGATCTGCTGATCCATGTCGGTGGCGCGCGTCGTCAGGTTGCGCTGCTCCTCCATGGCGGACTCCCACTCGCTGTTCTCGCTGAGATCGCCGAGCGAAGCCGCGGCGCCGATGGCCGTGCTGTTCGCTGGGATCTTCTCTTCGACGAGGACGCGGTAGTCGTCCTTGATGCGCTTGAGGCCGGCGATCGTCGTGAAGACCGCGTCCTCGCGCTCCCAGAACGGCTTCTCGTTCTTCGCGGCGAGTTCCGGATACTTGTCGGCGACCGCGCGGAGGATCAGGTTGCTGATCTCCGAAGGGAAGTCCTCGCCGCCGCGCTCGCTGATGCCGAGGTAGTTGCCAAGGTCGTCCTTGCTGATCGTCGCCAGCGAGCGGTGCAGGAAGCCGCGCTTGCCGGTGAGCAGGCTCGTGAGGCGCGACAGCAGTCGGCCCTGGAACACGTTGCCCTTGCGCTCGGCGGAGAGCACGCGCGCGAGGTGCATCAGCACGCGGCCCACGGTGACGTCATCCGGCTTGTCGTCGCGCTTGTCGAACGTGCCGTCCGAGAACGCGCGGCCGAGCAGGTAGGTCAGCAACGGGAAGCGGCGGGGGTATGGCGCGACGCGGTCCCAGACGTCCATCAGTCGTTCGCCGCACTTGGCGTCGACGATCGACTGCACGACGTTCTCGACCACCGAGTTCGGCACATCGGGCAGCACGGACAGCGTGCGGTCGATCCAGTGCTCACCGATCGCTTCGGGCAGCAGCTTCACTGCGTGCTCGCGCGACAGTTGCGTGGCGAGGCGATCCAGCGCCGCTGCATGCAGCGCGCCATCCGGGCCGACCAGCAGCGCGCGGAGTTCGACTGCCGCCGACGTGCTGCACTTCCGGCCGTGTTCCTCGAGGAACAGGATGCCGTCGAGGATGTGCGCGTGGTTGTCCTTCTTGTGGCCCAGGCTCTCGTCGACCGTCTTTTGAGCGACGTCGAGGATCTGAGCGCGGACTTCATCGTCCTGGCCGCGCGCGAGGTAGTCGCGCAGCACGGCGATGCGATCGCCGAGGCTGTTCTCGTGCTTGAGCGCCGCCGCTGCTTCTTCTGCGAGGCCCACTGGCCGGTCGCGCAACACGAAGGAGGGGCGCGTCGCGGTGCCTTCTGCCTTGAGCCACGGATCCTTGGTCGCGGCGAGCTTCGCGCGCTTCCAGTAGCCGGCCCATGCCTTCTCCTCGATCACCGAGGGGATGAGCTCGTTCTTGAGTTGCTGGCTCGAGACCGTGCCGCGATAGAGCTTCGCGACGATGCGGATCAGTCGCGACGGATCCTTCTCGGCAAAGGTCTTGAGGTCCGCCATGCGCAGCAACTTCATCGCGCGCAGGTCCTCGGGATCGAGCGGCTTGAAGCGGTCGATCACCGTGTCGATGGGGAACGACTCCTTGCGGCCCGATGCGAACTGAACGGAGAGCTCGCCTTGCTCTGCTTGGAACTCGAGCACAACGCCCTCGCCCCAACCTGCCGCGTGGTAGACCACGTGGCCCTTGGTGAAGCGGCGCAGGCGGTCGAACTCGAGCAGCGCTTGCGCATTGACGGACGAACCGTCGATGCCGGCGCGCTGGCGCATCGCGTCCCACCAGTTCTCTTCCGAGAACTGCTGCTCCAGCAGTGCGAGCAGGCGCTTGGCGAGCGCTTCGTTGTGCGCTCCGCGCTTGACCACGCGCGTCGCGAGATCGATCGCTGGTATCAACGTCGAGGCCGAGGCAAGCGCCTCGATCATCATGTTGGCCAGCGCGAACGCGCGCCCGGACTGGGCTTGGTCGCAGAGGCAGTCGACAACGCCCAGATACTGCTGGATCGCGTCGGGTTTGGGCGTCTTGACCGCCTGCTCCCAGGCGGTTTCGAGCGAATCGAGCTGGAGGGAACGTGCGAGGTGGACGAGGTCGGTCGTCAAAGTCAGACCATCCAGAAGGCGGTTGAGCGGCAGAAGGGCGGAGGAATGTAGCGACGACCTCGACGCCACGAAAGCCTGCGCACGCGGAAGGTCGCGTGGGTTCTGACCTTTCTCTCCCTCTCTTCTTCGTCCCACGCGCGTCGCGCGTCGCCGTTCCAGGCGCAGCAGCGATCGGGCTACGCGCCGGATCGCTGCCGCAATCGACCGATCACTCCGCGAGGCGGGCGATCAGCGTGCTGATGTCCGTAGTCGCGCAGGCTTCGTCGTAGGTCGCGAGTTCGACCTGGTCGAGCACTTCGTCCGGCGCGATCAGGATCACGTAGTACTCCTGTCCGTATTGGCGGCGGAACGCGACGATCTTCGGCAGGATCGGGTTTTTGAGGTCCTCGACGGTCTCGATCACGACGCTCTTGCCTTCGCGGCCGCGGCCGCGGAGCACGATCATCGGCGCGTAGGCCGCGACCTGCTTCTCCAGCACCGACACTTCGAAGTGCCGCGGCGTGTGGCTGTGCGCGACGCCGGCGTGGCCGAGGCGATCGCAGACGTTCTGCTCCAGCGAGCTCCCGAGCATGCGGCCGCCGCAGCGACCGTAGCCAAAGCCATGGCCGGCGCCGTGCACGCCGAGGACGTCATCCTCGTCGTCCATCGGTTGGAAGCCGCGCGGGATGTAGGCAGGCGGCTGCGGGCGCGCCGGGCGAGATGGCGACTTGGTGGTGCCGCGCTGCGCCATGGGCTGTGCTTTTGCTGGGCTCTTGCCGGCCTCGGGCTTCCTTGGCGTCGCCTTCTCCTCCTTCTTGGGAGCCGCTGGCTTGATGCGGGCGGTCTCCGTCTTGGCGGGCTTCTTGGCCTTGGGCTTCTGCGAGGACTTGCTGGGGGTCTTGGTGGGCATATTCGTTCGGCAGTCCTAGGTGGTTCTACGGCAGTGAGTTACGTCAGATGATGGCCGCTGTTTTGCCGCCATCGGTCCTGGTTTCCCGTCTGTCGAGTACCGCAGTCGGTTGGTCTGAACCCCCTCCGTGGAGATTCGAGCGGACATTCTAGCGAGCGTTGCCATGGCGGGAAGGCCCCCAGGCATGGCCGGATGGCTTAGGCAGAGCGCCCGAGTCGCTGCACTGCGGCCTTTCCCCCCTCAAGAACGCGACTTCAGTCCGCCGATCCAGCCCCGTCAATCATCAGGCCTAGGGGAATGGACGACATACGGCTCGGCTCGCTTCTGCTCGAGAGCAAGATCATCCGGGAAGCCGACCTCGAGAAGTGTCTCGAGGTCCAGGCTCTCACCGGCAACACCCGCACGGTGGGGCAGATCCTGCTGGAGCAGGGCCGCATCGACCGCGCCACGCTCGACCGGCTCGTCCAGCTGCAGGAAGCGCGCTGCGCCGTTCGCGACATTGCGCCGCCCGATGCCGCCGAGGTGATGAGCGAGAGCCTGCTGGAGTCCGCGGTCCGCAGCGGCGCGCGCGACCTCGTGATCAGCGAGGGCCGGCCGGTGATGGTCCGCCAGGCCGCGAATTGGCGGCCGCTCACGAGCGAGCCCGTGCGGAGCCCCGAGGTCTGGGACTTCGTTCGCCGCGAGATGGGCGCCTCAGTGCTCGAAGAGTTGGCGGACCGGCAGTTCGTCGTTCGCGACCTGAAGCGTCCGGGCGTGTGCCGCGGCCGCATCACCGCGATGCGCCACACCGACGGCGTTGCCGTGATGGCTGAATTGCGGCCTGAGACGGTCGCGACGATGACCGAACTCGGCGTGCCCGACGCGGTGTCGTCGTTGCTCACCAATGCTCGAGGCCTCGTGCTGTTTGTCGGCGAGCGCGGCGAAGGCCGCAGCGAACTGCTCGCGAGCGTGCTCGCGGAGATGGCCAAGGAGCAAGGCCGCTACGTGGTGTCGCTCGACGACACGCTCGATGCGCCCCTGCCGCAGGGCGGAGCGCTCGTGACGCGACGTCGCATCGGCGAACACGCGACGGACTATGCATCGGGCCTGCGCACCACGCTGCGCGAGGACCCGGATGCGATCCTGCTCGGCTCGGTGGACGACGCGGACACGTTCGATCTCGCGCTCCGCGCGGCGGAAGGCGGCCGCCTCGTCGTCGGTTGGATGAGCGCGAAGTCGGTGGTCGCATGCCTGCGCCGCGGGCTGTGCTTCTACCCCGCGGTGGATCAACCGCGCGTGCGTCAGAGCCTCGCCAACGCATTGCGCGCAGTCTGCGTGCGGCATCTCGTCGTCAGCAAGGCGGGCGACAGCATGGTGCCCGTCACAGAGTGGATGTCGGTAGGCGACGCCGCGCGCGACGTGCTGCGCCATGGAGAACTCGACAGCCTCACGATGCTGATGCGCGTGGAAGGCAACGACAACGGCTCGTCGCTCGACCAGCGACTGTGCGTGCTTGCGAAGGACTCGCAGATCCGCGTCGAGGACGCCTATGCGCGCGCGGAGGACAAGGCATGGTTGCTCGATCGACTGGGCACCGGATCGAACCAGGGGGTGACGCTGTGATGGACAGCAAGGAACTCGAGCGCATGCTCGCGTCGATGACGCGCGCCGGCGCATCTTCGCTGCACATTCTGTCCGGCCACCCGCCGTGCGTTCGCGTGCAGCGTCGCTTCGTGAAGTCGGAGCACCCCGTGGTCGAACCCGCGGAGGTCGAAGCGCTGCTCGCGGACTTGCTGTTCGATGACCATCGGCAACGGCTCGCAGAATGCGGGCAAGTCGACGTTCTCTACGTCGCGCGCACCGGCCAGCGCTTCCGCACGACGGTGCTGCGTCAGGAGAATGGGCTCGCGATGTTGATGCGTCCGATTCCCGAGGCGCCGCCGCAGTTGCAGGACCTGCAGCTTCCGCAGCAAGTCGCTTCGCTCGTCGAGCTGCAGAGTGGCCTCGTCGTGATCGCTGGCTCGTTTGGCTCGGGCAAGAGCGCCACGCTCGCAGCGCTCGCCGACGCGCTCAATCGCACGACGTCGCGCCACATCGTGACCATCGAGGAGCCGATCGAGTTCCTCCATCCGCAGGGCCGCGCGTTGTTGCATCAACGCGAAGTGGGCGCGCACGTCCGCGACGCCGCTGCTGGCGTGCGGCAAGCGATGCGCCTTGGCGCCGAAGTGTTGTTCGTGAGCGAGATCCAAGACGCGGCGGTGCTCGATGCTGCGCTCGACGCAGCCGAGGCGGGTTGCCTCGTGTTTGCGGGTTTCGATGCCAGCTCGGTGGTCAGCGCATGCGCGGGGATCGAGAAGCTCGCGTCGCAAGACCAACGCGAACGCGTGCGCGCGCGATTCTCTGCGTCGATGCGCGCGGTGACCGCGCAGACGCTGCTGCCGTGCGCGCACCAGCAGGGCCGCGTGCCGATGGTCGAAGTGCTCACCGACAACTCCGCGGCGCAAACGGCGATTCGCGATGGGCGCGTCGATGAGTTGCCCGCGATCATGCATCGATGCCGCGGCCTCGGCATGCAGACCGTCGATTCGGCTCTGCGCGGCTTGCTCGCGCGCCATCTCATCACGCCCGAAGAGGCGATGCAGCACGCGGTGCAGCGCGACCAGGTGCTCGCGCGCGCGACGGCGGGCGCTGGCGTGCCGGGTCGGTGAGGCGTCTTCGCGCCGGCGCTCAGGCCCCGGCGCCGTCTTCGTCGAGGTCGAGCCCGCGCTCTTCCTCTTCGCTGATGCCTTCGCCGAAGTTGGAGCCGAGATAGATCCGGCGCACTTGCTCGTCTGCGACGATCGTGTGCGGCTCGCCTTCGGCAAACACCTTGCCCTTCGCGATGATGTAGGCGCGGTCGGTGATGCGCAGCGTTTCGATCACGCTGTGGTCGGTGATCAGGATCGCGATGCCGCGCTCTGCGAGCGCCGCGAGGATGCGCTGGATCTCCTCGACCGTGATGGGGTCCACGCCCGCGAACGGTTCGTCGAGTAGCAACAGGCGAGGCTCGGTCGCAAGCGCGCGCGCGATCTCCAAGCGACGTCGTTCGCCGCCGGACAATTGCTCGCCAAGCGAATCGACGAGATGGCCGAGTTGCAGGTCCTCGATCAGTTCTTGCGCGCGCTGCTCGCGCGGAGCCCGCTTCATGCCGCGCGCTTCGAGCACGCACGCGACGTTGTCGAGCACGGTCATGCGCCGGAACACCGACGCTTCCTGGCTCAGGTAGCCAAGGCCGAGGCGCGCGCGGCGATACATCGGCAGGCGCGTGATGTCCTTGCCGAGGAACATCACTTTGCCGGCGTCGGGATGCACCATGCCGACGACCATGCGGAAGCTCGTCGTCTTGCCGGCGCCGTTGGGGCCCAGCAGTCCGACGATCTCGCCTTCGTCGACGCGGATCGACACCTTGTCGACGACGCGGCGGCCGCGATACGCCTTGACCAGTCCTTCGGTCTGCAGGATCGGCGAAGTCACAGTCAGATCAGCGAATGGGGGACATGCGCGGGAACGGCCAGCGCCAGAAGATGAGCAGCGCGCGGCCGCGGATGTGCTCGCGCTTGACGAAGCCGTGCCAGTCCTCGGGGGGCTCCCAAGCCTTCTGGCCCTCGCCCGTCGTCGGCGGCTCGATCGTGAACTTGCCCGTCTGCTCGTCGACGAGGCCGCGGCCCTTGAGCGCGTGGATCTCGCCGAACTCGTCGATCATCGCAAGCGCGTCCTTGCTGCGGATGACGATCGGCGTCTCGTCGCGATCCTTCTGCATCGACGCAGGCATCGGACGCTTGTTGCCGCGCAGGACGCGCGCGCCTTCCGCTGCGCGCGCCTTCGCTTCGTCGGGCGTGACTGCTGTGCCATCCGCGAGTCGGCCGATGTCGATCGACGTCCAACCGCGCGAGTCGATCGACTGCAGCGTGTTGTCGCCCATCATGAAGTACTTGCCGTCTGGGATCGGGATCAGGTCCTGCGCATACGAGAAGCCGCGCTTCGTGTAGTGCAGGTCGCGGTCGATGCGCAGGCCTTCGATGTGCACCTTGCCGGCGCCCTTCAGTCGCAACTGCGGCGCGCTCGCGTGGTCGCCGGTTGCACCCGTGCCGCCGCCCTGGATCTCGCAAGCGTCGCGGCAGTCGTGGCTCGACACGTCGAAGCGCTGCGCCACGTCGCCGTCGCGCCACGCGATCAACTCGTCGTCGAGATGCGCGAAGCCGACCTCGGTTGCGACGCCTGGCGGCAGTTCGAACACGAAGCTCGGCGACTCGATCGCCGGTTCGTTGCCGCGCTGCGCCATCAGCTTCGCCTTGCCGCCTTGCACGAGCAGCGAGAACGTCGTCATCGGCAGACCCGGACGGCGCACTTCGACTTCGAGCGCGAGTTCATCGAGCGTCTGTTCGGGCCGCACGGTCGCCGTGATGCGCGCGTCGGGGACGATCTCGCATTCGCGCATGCCCGCCTTCTCGCGGATCGCCTGCGCAGTGCTCGTCGGGTAGCCGTCCCACACGCGATCGACGAAGCCGCCGTCGACGTTGTCCTTGAACTGCAGCTTGTAGACGCGGCCCGCGACGGGCTCGAGCGCAACCGTGAACGCGCCCAGCTCCGAGCCTTCGCTCCACGCCTGCGTCGGCGTGCCGTAGAGCATGCCGCCGAGTCCCTTCTGGCCTTCGTGCAGCAGTTGGCGCGCGGGGTAGATCTCCTTCCACAGACCCTGCTGGATTCGATCCGGCTTGCGCAGCGGCTCGTAGGTCCGCTTCGTGCCGTCTTGCGTCACGCGGTAGAGGTTGCCGCCGCCGATGAACAGCGTTTCGCCGGGCAGGCCGACGAGGCGCTTCACGTAGTTCTGGTTCTGCTGCAGCGGGTAGCCAAACACCGTGACGTCCCAACGCTGCGGCTCGCGAATCGCCGGCGTCAGCTTGTCGACGAGAAGTCGGTCATAGACGCCTGCTTCGCTGCTGCCCATCAACGTCGGTTGCATCGACGATGTCGGGATCTGGAACGCTTCGAGGCAGAACCACTTCAGCAGCACGGCGCCGAGGATCGCGACGCCGAACGCTTCGAGGTTGTAGCGAATCGGCCCGATGCGGGGCTTCAGCTTGGTCTTCGGCTGCGAGGCCGACTTCGCGGCTTGGATCGCGGCCTGTTCGACCGCGGTGCGCGCTGCAAGGATCGGATCCGTCATCGTGTGGCTCTCGGCGTTTGGTGCTGAGGTCAGTCGTCTTCGCCGCTGCGCAGCACCGACAGGAAGGCCTCCTGCGGGATCTCGACGCTGCCGACCATGCGCATGCGCTTCTTGCCTTCCTTCTGCTTCTCCAGCAGCTTGCGCTTTCTGCTGATGTCGCCGCCGTAGCACTTGGCGGTCACGTCCTTGCGCATTGCTGCGATGTTCTCGCGCGCGATGAACTTGCCGCCGATCGCCGCTTGCAGCGCGACTTCGAACTGGTGCCGCGGGATCTCCTTGCGCAGTTGCTTCAGGATCTTGCGGCCGCGGTTCTCGGACTGGTCCTTGTGGCAAAGGAACGACAGCGCGTCGACTTCGTCGCCGGCGACGAGGATGCGCACCTTGACGAGTTCGCTCGGCTCGAAGCCTTCGACTTCGTAGTCCATCGTGCCGTAGCCGCGCGTCGCCGACTTCAGGTGGTCGTGGAAGTCGAAGATGATCTCCGCGAACGGAATGCGGAAGCCGATCATCACGCGCTCGCGGCCGTAGTAGTCCGTGCGCACGTATTGGCCGCGGCGGTCGGTGCAGATCTTCATCACTGCGCCGATGAACTCGGCGGGCACGACGACATTGACGCGCGTGATCGGCTCGAGGTACTCGGCGATCTGCGACCCGTCGGGCAGTTCGCTCGGCGACCGAATCTCCTTCTCTTCGCCGTTCGTGAACTTGATGCGGTAGCGCACCGTCGGCGCCGTCTGCACGAGGTCGATGTCCTCTTCGCGTTCGAGGCGCTGCTGGATGACCTCCATGTGCAACAGGCCGAGGAAGCCGCAGCGGAAGCCGAAGCCCAGCGCA
>CAIYFF010000073.1 GCA_903925435.1 uncultured Planctomycetota bacterium
ATGTCACCGCCGCAGAAGGCACAGTCGCGAGCGGGCGCTTCACGCTGACTTCTGTCGGCGCGCTGCTCGACCTCGTGATTGCCGAGGGCTCTGCGCTCGATCGCGACTTGCCGCTCGATCGCGCTGCGTCGACGTCGTTCGTGGCGGCGGGCGCGCTCGCTGGGTTCGACGCCGCGTTTGCCGCATCGGATTTGCGCTTCGACCTCGCGCTGCAACAGCCGTCGGGCCTCGTAGCCGACGTTGCGCGCGACATCGCGGGCAACATCGCGGCCAATGGCTCGGATCTGACGTTCACGCTTCCTGCGCTCGCGGGCCCGTTCCAGGGCTGCGCGTGGCTCGTCGCGCTGTCTGCTTCGACGAGCGACGCCACGACCAGCTTGTCGCAGCGGCTGATGCTGCGATTCACTGCGTCCACTGCCGAGACGTATCCGATGCTCGCGGCGCCGACGATCGTGTCGCCGCTCGATGGTGGAACGGTCGCTGCTGCGGGTTTCACCGCGCAGTTCACTGCGCCCGCCGATGCGGACTACGTCGAGATCGAGCTGCGCAGCAACGGAGTGCACACGCGCGTGTGGACCGCTGTGGTGCCCGCATCGACGACGGAGTTCGCGTTCGTCGATCTGCCCACGGAAGCGGCGACGCCGCTCGAAGCGGGCCTCACCTACACGATGACGGTGCGAGCCTGGCGCGCCGACACGGGGCCCTTCGTCACGCGCGCCAATCCATATCCGTACTCGGACATGCCGACGCACTGGTTCAGCATCGCTGCGGGCGAGCGCGGCGTGCGCGCTGGATCTGCGCGCAGCATCACGATCACGACCAACTGATCGCATGGCCCCACGGTTTGGCACGACCGCGAGAACGCGCGCGCTGGCTACCGTGGCCTCGGCGCTGTGCGCGGTTCTTGCCGTTGGCTGTGCGAGCCGCAAGCCCGCGCGCACGGCGGAGCAATACGTCGAAGAGTTCTTGGCATCGCTCGCAGCCGGCGACATCGAGTCCGCAGAGGAACTCGCCATGCGCGGCAAGCGCCGCCATCCGAAGGACGGCCGCATCGCCGTCTGTGTCGCGACCGTGCACGACATGCTTTGGCGCGACGAGCTTGCGATCGCCGAATGGCGCGAGGTCGCAGCCAATCCAGAGAGCGCCGGCTGGAGCGCCGCGCAAGCGCGTGGACGCCTCGGCGACCAGCTGTTCTCGGCGGGCCGCTATGGCGAATCGCTTGCACCGCTGCTTGCGGGCGCAATCGACGACTCCGCGCAGCGTCGCCGCGCGTTGGTCGCCGTCGCGCGCGAGTTGCCGTTCCGTCGCAAGCCCACCGGGCCGCTCGTGGCAGAGGAGCCGCTGCTCGAAGGCGCGCTGCCGGAGTTTGCCTGCGCGATTGGCGAACTGCACCGCGCGTTCGCAGTCGACACCGGATCGTCGATGACGACGATCGCGCGCTCGCTCGCGAAGGAAGCTGGCGTTCGTGCGCTGTCCGACGTGGGCTCGATCCCCGATGGCACCGGTCGTCATCTCGCGGCGGTGATCGGCGTGCTCGATGCGTTCGCCGTCGGCGAGATCTGGTTTGGTCCCGTGCCCGCACTCGTCGTCGAGGACGAACGTCTGTCGATGCGCGATCTCTTCGGCGGGCCCGAACGGCCGCCGATCGGCGTGCTTGGCCTCGACTTGCTGAGTCTGTTCCGCATGACGCTCGATCCGGTGCGCAAGAGCCTCGTGCTGGAGCTGCCGCGCGGACTGCCGACGACTTCGTCGGTGCAATGCGTGAAGAGCGAGGGCCGCTGCCTCGTGCCCGTGACGATCGAAGGCGAGCGACTGTGGTTCGTGTTGGACACCGGCGCGAGCCACAGCAGCCTCACAGCGCAGGGTCTCGCCAAGTTGCCGCTCGGCGACGCGCGCGCGGTTCCGTCCTATCGCCGCATCTGGACTGCCGGCGGCGGCGGCGCGTCGGTGCGCGAACTGCGCAACGTGGATCTGCGCGTGTCGCAAGTTCGCTTCGCCGCGGTCGACCTGCCTGTCGTGCCGCGTGCCCCGCATGGGGTCTTTCCCGTTCACGGCGTGCTCGGCATCGACTTGATGCGGCAGTGTCGCGTCACGATCGACGATGGGCGGGCGCGCATGGAGCCAGGCCAATGAAGCGGATCGCATTCGTCGTCACGGGCCGTGTGCAGCGCGTCGGCTACCGTCGCTTCGCCCAGCGCGCTGCGGAGCAGGCGGGCGTCAGCGGGCATGTTCGCAACGAAGCGGATGGGACGGTCGTGGGGGAGGCGGAGGGCAGCGACGCTGCGCTGCTCG
>CAIYFF010000074.1 GCA_903925435.1 uncultured Planctomycetota bacterium
AGTCCTGAAGGAGTTCCTCGTCGAGAGCTACGAGAACATGGACCGGCTCGACCGGGATCTCGTGTCCCTCGAGGAGCGCCCGGACGACAAGCAGATCCTGGGCTCGATCTTCCGCACGATCCACACGATCAAGGGCACCTGCGGCTTCTTGGGATTCGGCAAGCTCGAGAAGGTCACGCACGTCGGCGAGAGCCTGTTGGCTCGCTTGCGCGACGGATCGCTCAAGGTCGACGGCGAGATCACGACGGCGCTGTTGTCCCTCGTGGACGCAGTGCGCTCGATGCTCACGCACCTCGAGTCGCACGGCGATGAAGGCGAGCGCGACGACTCAAGGCTCGTGCAAGAACTCGTGCGCCTCAACGATGGCACGCAGAAGCTTGTGCATGCCGTGCAGCCACCGATGCCTTCGCCGGTCGCAGCCGCTCCGGCGCCAGTCGCGCCGAAGCCTGAGCCGGTTGCCCAGGCGAGCACGCCGGAAGCCGCTCCCGTCGCTTCCGCTCCAGACCACGGCGAGGACCATCCCGCGCCTGCTGCGCCAGCGCAGCCCGTTGCGAGCAAGCCTGCCGACAAGCCTGCTGACAAGGCGGCGGAGAAGCATGGCGAAGACTCCAAGATGTCGGACGCCAACGTGCGTGTCGATGTCGGCCTGCTCGACAAGCTGATGAACCTGGTGGGTGAGCTCGTGCTCGCCCGCAACCAGATCCTGCAGCACGGCGCAACGGACCGCGATGCTGCGTTCCTCGCGACGAGCCAGCGCCTCAACCTGATCACGACCGAGTTGCAAGAGGGCGTCATGAAGACGCGCATGCAGCCGATCGGCACCGTGTGGAACAAGTTCCCGCGCGTCGTCCGCGACCTCGCCGTGATGTGCGGCAAGCAGGTGCGCGTCGAGATGGAGGGCAAGGAGACCGAGCTCGACCGCACGATCATCGAGGCGATCAAGGACCCGTTGACGCACATCGTGCGCAACTCGGTCGACCACGGCATCGAGACTTCGCAGGAGCGCGTCAGCAAGGGCAAGCCGGCCGAAGGCCGCTTGTTGTTGCGCGCCTACCATGAAGGCGGGCAGGTCAACATCGAGATCGCCGACGACGGCGGCGGCATCCGCATCGACAAGGTGAAGGCGAAGGCCGTCGAGAAGGGCCTCATCACGGCGGAGCACGCTGCGCGCATGTCAGAGCGCGAAGCCGTCAACCTGATCTTCCTGCCCGGCTTCTCCACCGCCGCCAAGGTCACGAACGTGTCGGGTCGCGGCGTCGGCATGGACGTCGTGAAGACGAACATCGAGAAGATCGGCGGCGCCGTCGACGTCTCGACGCGCGTCGGAGATGGCACGACGCTGCGCATCAAGATCCCGCTCACGCTCGCGATCATTCCAGCGCTCGTCGTCACGTGCGACGGCGATCGCTTCGCGATCCCGCAGGTGAGCTTGCTCGAACTCGTGCGCCTCGAGAGCGAAGACGCGAAGACCGGCATCGAGTCCATCCGCGGCACGCCCGTGTATCGATTGCGCGGCAACCTGCTGCCGCTCGTCTACCTGAGCCACGTGCTCGGCCTCGCTCCGAAGGAGCATGACCACGTCAACATCGTCGTGCTGCAAGCCGACGGACGTCCGTTCGGGCTCGTGGTCGATTCGATCAACGACACCGAAGAGATCGTCGTCAAGCCGCTCGGCAAGCTGCTCAAGGGCCTGCCGTGCTACGCAGGCGCCACGATCATGGGCGACGGCAAGGTCGCGCTGATCCTCGACGTGATGGGCATCGCGCAGGCGGGCCGTGTCGGCGGCGAAGGCCGCGACCAGAAGATGGCCAACGCTGAGAAGGACCAGAAGCAGTCGTCCGGCACCAAGCAGACGCTGCTGCTACTCCAGGTTGGCGACAGCCGCCGCATGGCGGTCCCGCTCGATCTCGTCGCGCGCCTCGAAGAGTTCCAAGGCGACAAGGTCGAGTTGGCGTCCGGTCAAGCGGTGATGCAGTACCGCGACCAGATCCTGCCGCTCATCGACCTGCCGCAGATGTTCGGCGGCGCTCCCGCGCTCGATGGCCAGCCGCGAGCGTTGCAAGTCATCGTCCACAACGGCGCGAATGGCGGCGTCGGCTTCGTCGTCGACCGCATCCTCGACATCGTCGAGGAAGACCTCGCGATCCAGCGCAAGTCGCGTTCGCACGGCTTGCTCGGGTCCGCAGTGATCCAACAGAAGGTCACCGACCTGCTCGACGTCGAGACGCTCGTGAACGGCCTTCTCACCGAATCGGGGTACTGAACATGACCGTCGCAACGACTGCCCAATACTGCACGTTCACGCTCGACGGCCTCTACTTCGGCGTCGACGTCCTCAAGGTCCAAGAAGTCATCCGCTACCAGGAGATGACGCGGATCCCCGGCGCGCCCGCGGTGGTGTCCGGCCTGATCAACTTGCGCGGCCAACTCGTCACGGCGCTCGATCTGCGCCAGCGGTTGCAGCTGCAAGTGCGGCCCGATGGCCAGTTGCCCATGAACGTCGTGGTCCGCACCGAGGAAGGCGCAACGAGCCTTCTCGTTGACGAGATCGGCGACGTCATCGAACTGGACGACTCCACGCATGAACGCCCGCCCGAGACCATCGACGCGATCACGCGCGAGGTCGTGCGTGGCGTGCACAAGCTCGAAGGCCGCTTGTTGCTGGTCCTCGACATCGAACGGCTCATCGCTTCTTCGGGCGCAAGCGGCCCCAAGAAGGACTAGCACAACAAAACTACCTCTCACAACCGACTGCTACTGCGGGTCGCTCAGCCCGCAAGGAACACGACAAATGTACGCGAGTGAAACTGGCAATGCTGGCGCGGCTTCCATCCAGGCCGGCGTCATGGAAACGATGGAAGGCCTGAAGACCGCATTCGACGCGCTTCAAGCCAATGTGCTCGTCGCAGATCCTGAGCTCAGGGTCGCGTATGCGAACCCTCGCGCAATCGCGACGCTTCGCACGATCGCAGGCGAGATCCAGAAGACCTTCGGCGTGCGCGTCGAGGAGATCCTTGGCGGGTCGATCCATCGCTTCCACAAGGATCCTCGTCGCATCGAGCGCATCCTGCACGACCCGCGTTCGATGCCTCATGAGGCGGAGTTCACGTTCGGAGCCGTGACGCTGTCGACGCGCATCAATCGTATTTCCGGACCGAACGGCACCGCCGGCTACATCGTCGCGTGGGATGATGTCTCCGAGAAGTTGCGCATGGAGCACGCAGCGAAGGAAGCGCAGGAGCGCGAGCACCAGGCGCAGCAGGAGCTCAAGAAGAAGGTCGACCAGTTGCTGTCCGTCGTCGACTCGGCCGCCAATGGCGACCTGACGCGTGAAGTGCCGAACCTCGGCACTGACGCCATCGGGCAGCTCGCGCAGTCGCTGTCGCGCCTCGTCACGACGACGCGCACGAGCATCAG
>CAIYFF010000075.1 GCA_903925435.1 uncultured Planctomycetota bacterium
GCCGACGATCGCTGCCTACAGCTACAAGCACAGCATCGGGCAGCCGTTCATGTATCCGCGGAACGACTTGTCGTACTCCGCGAACCTGCTGCACATGATGTTCGCGACTCCGTGCGAGAAGTACGAGCCGAACCCCGTCATGGCGCGCGCGCTCGATCTCTTGCTGATTCTGCACGCAGACCACGAGCAGAATTGCTCGACGAGCACGGTGCGCACGGTCGGCAGCTCGGGCGCGAACCTGTTCGCGAGCGTCTCGGCCGGCATCTCGGCGCTGTGGGGCCCGCTGCATGGCGGCGCCAACCAGGCCGTGATCGAGATGCTCATGAGCATCCGCGACGGCAAGCGCAGCGCGCGCGAGTTCATGGAGCTCGCGAAGAAGAAGGACAGCGGCGTCCGCCTGATGGGCTTTGGCCACCGCGTCTACAAGAACTACGACCCGCGCGCGCTGATCCTCAAGAAGGCGTGCTACGACGTGCTCGGCCAGCTCGGCAGGAAGGACCCGTTGCTCGACATCGCGCTCGAACTCGAGCAGATCGCGCTCAACGACACCTACTTCGTCGAACGCAAGCTCTACCCGAACGTCGACTTCTACTCGGGCATTATCTACAAGGCGCTCGGCATCCCCGTGGAGATGTTCACGGTGTTCTTCGCGATCGGCCGCATGCCCGGCTGGATCTCGCAGTGGCTCGAATACCAGCGCGACCCAGAAGCCAAGATCACGCGCCCGCGGCAGATCTACATGGGCGCCACGCCGCGCACCTACACGGCGGCCGAGAAGCGCTGAAGCACCGCGTGAGTCGCTGCGTCGAACGCAGGACGGAGATCGCGTAGAACTCGAGGGCGACGCAATGTCGCCCTCGAGCATGTACCGACCCTTCGTTCTCTGTGTCGCGTTCTTCGCATCGCTGTGCCTCGCGCACGGCCAAGATCCGTCTACCTACCGCACGCCCAAGGAGCCGATCGCGTCGCTGATCACCGCGGCGCCGCCTCCTCAGTTGTCGCTGAGCCCATGTCGGCGGCACCTTGTGATCGTGCAGCAAGAAGCGCTGCCGGATCTCGAGACGATTGCGCGGCCGCACGAGAAGCTCGCTGGTCTGCGCATCGACCCGAAGTCGCGCGGGCCGCAACTCTCGGTCAAGACCACCAAGGTCACGCTGCGCTCGCTTGCGACGTTGGCGGAACGCGAACTTGCGCTGCCGCCTGGCCACTGGCGCGGCGTCAACTGGAGCGCGGATGGCGAGCGCATCGCGATGGAGCGCGCGACGGACCAGGGCATCGAGTTGTGGGTGGTCGAAGCTGCGACTGCGGCGTGCAAGCAAGTTCCCGGCGTCACGCTTTCGGCGGTGCTCGGCGGCGGCGCGGAGTGGGCGCACGATCAGCGGCACCTGCTCTGCACGCTTGCCGTCGATCGTGCGATGCCCGCGTTGCCGGCTGCACCAAGCGGCCCGTCCGCGCAGGAGTCGCGGCCTGGCGAACGCGCGCAAGTGCGCACCAACCCCGACATGCTGACGAGCGAGCACGACGCGCAGAAGTTCGAGGCGCTCGCGACCTCGCAGATTGCGCGCGTCTCGGTCGAGACCTTTGCGATCGAGAAGCTCGGCGCGCCAGCGATGGTCGAAAGCGTGAGCGAGTCGCCCGACGGCGCGTTCTTGCTCGTGAGCACGGTGCAGCGACCGTTCTCGTATCTGGTGGGTTGGCGCGACTTCCCAAGCCGCGTCGAAGTGTGGACGCGCGCGGGCGAGTTCGTGCGGCTCATCACAGAACAACCGCTGCGCGAGAACGTGCCGATCGGCGGCGTCGAGAAGGGGCCGCGTGGAGTTGAGTGGATGCCTAGCCATCCGCATGCGCTGCGCTGGACCGTCGCGCAGGACGATGGCGATCCGCGCAAGAAGGTCGCGGTGCGCGACCACGTGTATGTGAGCCGCGAGCCCGGCGCGGAGCCGCTGTTGTGGTTTGCGACCGAGCATCGCGCGATGGGCGTGTCGGTGGCGCAAGACGGCAGGCTCACGATGTCCGGCGAGTTCGACCGCGACAGCCGCCGCGTGCGGATGTGGCGCGTCGATGCGTTGGACTTTGCGCAGAAGCCCGTGCTGCTCTTTGAGCGCAGCACGCAGGACCAATACGGCGACCCGGGCACGCCGATCGACGAACGGATGCCAGATGGCCGCGTAGCGATGCGGCAGCGCAACGGATTGTTGTTCCGCAGC
>CAIYFF010000076.1 GCA_903925435.1 uncultured Planctomycetota bacterium
CCACCGCGTGGAGCCGCCGAATGCCGAGGAGCTTCGCTTGGTCTGCGACCAGTTCGAGCAGCCGGGCGCCGACGCCGCGCTGTCGATGCCCTCGCGCGACCGCGATCGTCAACTCCGCGAGCCGGTCCGGCCCGATGTCCAGGCGCGCGAATCCGACCGGGACCCCGCCCACGGTCGCGACGAACGCCCGCACGCGCCCATCCGCCAGCAATCGGTCGGCCCATCGCGGCGTCAAGCCACCCGGCGGCAGCGACACCCCCGGCGCGTCCAACCACGGCCCCAAGACCTCGGCATCGCGGGCCGCAAACGGACGGATTTGGACCTCGGGGACGACCATCGGGCCTCCTCGCGTAGCGGTTCCCAGCCGACCCGCAAGGGGGTGGATGGCGACCGCTGCCTGCAATGCGTGCTTGCCAGAACCGCCGAAGGCTCCTAGCATCCTCGCCCCTGACTTCCGTGCGCCTGCGGCTAGGACAGTCGGCAGCTGCCCGTGGATCCCAAGGTCCGTCAACCCAGTTTCGTCTTTGGCGAGGCGCGGGCAGGGTCTTCTGCCGCCTTTCCGAACCGACGTCGCTCGGCCCGAGCACCTTACCCCCCCGCATCCACAGGCGATGGCGAACTCAGCCGACATCCTCCGCTACATCGACTCGATCGCCCGTGACAAGGAGATCGACAAGGAATCCCTCATGCAGGGGATCGAGCAGGCGATGGCTCAGGCGCTTGCACGCAAGTATGGCGTGGACGACGTCGAGCTCGTGATCGACCGCGACAGCGGCGAGATCGACTGCAACTACGACGTGTCGATGGAAGAGCAGGGCCGCATCTTCGCGATGTCGGTCAAGCAGGCGATCATGACCCGCGTCCGCGAAGCGGAACGCGACGTGATCTACAACGAATTCGAGCAGAAGCTCGGCGAGATCCAGAGCGGCACGATCCAGCGCTTCGAAGGCGACACCGTGATCGTCAACCTCGGCCGCAACATCGAGGGCATCCTGCCGCGCGCCGAAAAGGTCCGCAGCGAGTCCTACAACGTCGGCGAGCGCATTCGCGCGATGATCCTCGAGGTCAAGAAGGTCGGCCCGCGCGTCAAGGTCATCCTGTCGCGCTCGCACAAGGACCTCGTCCGCGCGCTGTTTGAGCTGGAAGTGCCCGAGATCAACGACGGCACGATCCAGGTGCGCCGCATCGAGCGTGAGCCCGGTTACCGCACCAAGCTCGCAGTCGACAGCACGGACACCAAGGTTGACTGCGTCGGCGCATGCGTCGGCGTTCGCGGCACGCGCATCAAGTCGATCATCGACGAGCTGAACGGCGAGCGCATCGACATCATCCGCTGGAACGACGACCCGCTCGCGCTGATCCAGAACGCGCTGAAGCCCGCGGAAGTCGCCCACATCGAGCTCGACGCGCCGTCCAAGAAGGCGTTGGTGCTCGTCAACGAGGACCAGCAGTCGCTGGCCATCGGCCGCAAGGGCCAGAACGTCCGCCTCGCCAGCAAGCTGAC
>CAIYFF010000077.1 GCA_903925435.1 uncultured Planctomycetota bacterium
CATCAACTACAGCCTCGCGGGGTCGAAGCTCTGCACGCCCATGCTGAAGCGCGTGACTCCGCCTTCGAGCGCAATCGACGCCTTCTCCTCGTCGATGCTCTCGGGGTTGGCTTCCATCGTGACCTCTTTCGCGGCGCGCAAGTCGACGTGTCTAGCCAACGTCGCAAACAACTCGCGAAGCCGATGTGGGGCCAAGTGGCTCGGCGTGCCGCCACCGACGAACACGGTGGTGGGGCGCTGCGGCAGAGTCGTCGACTCCAACTCGCGGTCCAACGCGCGCAAGAACAGGTCGTGCACGCTCTGATCCTCGACCACGTACGACGTGAAGTCGCAGTAGCCGCACTTCACCACGCAGAACGGCACGTGCACGTAGAGCGACGAGCCGGCGCCAGGCGCATTCTGCGATTGAGGATCCACGCGCGCAGCCTAAGCAGCGACTCGCCTTGCGCGGTAGTTACCTGTCGAAGAATGGCCCTGCAGGCAGGATGCGTTCTTCAACGGGCTTCAAGGCAGGTCAGCGTTCGAGCGGGCGCTGCTCGCCGAACTCGCGCGACATCGTGCGGTAGAGCTTCTCCAGCGCTTGCTGCTCCATCTGCCGAACACGTTCGCGCGTGAGGCCAAACTTCTTTCCGATGGCTTTGAGCGTCATGGGCTCGCCACTGCCGATGCCGTAGCGCAGCTTGACGATGCGGGCCTCCTTCGGCTCCAGCATGTCGAGCAACTGACGCATGCGCGTCAGTTCCATCGTGGCGAACATCTGCTCCTCCGGGGAGCGTCCATTCGGATCTTCGAGCGAGTCGCCGAAGACCGACGATGCATCCTCGCTCATCGAATGCGTCGGCTGCGAGTTGGACAACACGGTGTCCCGCACGACGTTCCAGTTGCTCTCCGGCAAGCCAAGCTCTTGCGCGATCTCCGCCGACGTAGGTTGACGGCCGAGCAGGTAGTTGAGCTCCATGGCCGTCGCCTTCCAGCGCGACACGATCTCCGACATGTAAGACGGCACGCGGACCGTCTTGACCGTGTTGATCAGCGCGCGGCGGATGCCCTGCTTGATCCACCAAGTCGCATAGGTCGAGAAGCGGCAACCGGCCTTGGGATCGAACTTCTCCACCGCCTTCATCAGGCCGATGTTGCCCTCTTCGATGAGGTCCATGAAGGCGAGGCCGCGGTTCACGTAGTTCTTCGCGATCGAGACCACGAGCCGCAAGTTCGCGCGGATCATGTGCTCGCGAGCTTCCAGGTCGCCGCGCTGGATCTTGGTGGCTAGCTCAATCTCCTGATCCGGCGTCAGCAGTGGGACTTCGTTGATTCCGGAGAGATAGGTGTCGAGTCCGTGGTCGCGCATTCGGTGCATTCCCCTTGGTGGTGCCGAAGTATCGGACACGAACCTCGATCATGCTGCGCACGCATGCGGGAGATGTCGCAGAGCGGGACTCGACAAAACGCGCGGCGCGGATCGCGCCGTGGCATCGATGACTCAGAACAGCGTGTAGATGAACGGCAGAGCGCCGGTCGACGACGCGATCAGGAGCACGCCTACGAGCGCGAGCACGATCAGGATCGGAGCCATCCACCAAGCCTTGTTCTCGCGCATGAAGCCTACGAACTCGCCGACGAGCCCGCGCTCCTTGGAGTGAGAAGCCGCGTCGAGGAACTGGCTCTTGTCTTCGTCCTTCTTGTCGTTCGTCATGGCTGTTGGCGCTGCGACAGCGTCGGTTGGTTCAATATAGCTTGAAGTAGCTGGAGGCTGGCCGCGGCGTCCCGCGATCGCGCCAATACGAGGCTCTGCTGCTGTCGAACTTGCGGCCCATCACGTCGCGGCCCATCGCTCGAAACAACAGTCCCATCGGCGTGAACACGCCGTAGTAGATCAAGCCCACGACGAGCGGTAGCACGACGAGACCAATCGGGAACGTGAGCAGCACGAGCGCGCGGAAGGCAAACAGCGGAATCGCCGAGCTGCCAACCAAGTGCGCTAGGAGCACGATTGGGCCGATCGCAGCGACGCTCCAACATGCCGTCTCGCCGAGGCCAAAGCGCGAGAACAGCCAAGCGAACGCGAGGAAGCCGATCGGCGCGACCCAGGCGAACTGGGCGAGCATGCGCGAATCCGGACGGAGCTGCAGCTTGATCATGTTCAGTCCAGTTGGAACGCGGCGAGGTACTTCTCGCGGTCGATCTCGGGCAAGTTCTTCTGCGCAGCGCGACGGATGACGAAGTTCTCGAGCACGAGCACATCCATCTCGGTGCCGAGGAAGCAGCGGTGCGCATCCTGCGGCGTGCAGACGATTGGCTCGCCGCGCACGTTGAAGCTCGTGTTGATGAGCACAGGACAGCCAGTGCGCTGATGGAACCTGCGCATCAGGCGCGAGAGCCGCGGGTTGCGCTCATCGTCGACGGTTTGGAGTCGCGCCGAATAGTCGACGTGCGTGACGGCAGGCACCACAGAGCGAATCTGCTTGAGCTTGTCGAGGCCTTTCTCGTCGGCATCGACCAGCCTGCGCTTCTCGTCGCGCACCGGCGCCACGATCAACATGTATGGACTGTCATGTTGCGGCGCGATGTCGAAGTACTCGCTCGCATGTTCCCGCAGCACGATCGGCGCAAACGGCCGGAACGACTCGCGGAACTTGATCTTGAGGTTCATCACGCTCTGCATCTTGGTCGAGCGCGCATCGCCAATGATGCTGCGCGACCCGAGCGCGCGCGGGCCGAACTCCATCGGCCCCTGGAACCAACCAATCACGTTCTCCTGCTCGATCAACTCGGCGACGCGATCGGCAAGCCGCTCTTCGGTGTCGCACTCTTCGTAGACAGCGCCTTGCGAATCGAGGAACGCGCGAATGTCCGCCGACTCATAGCGCGGTCCGAGCAGGCTGCCTCGCTGCGAATCGATCGGGCCCACCTTGCGCGGCTTGCCGAGAAGATTGTGCCAGACCAGAGTCGCAGCTCCCAACGCGCCACCGGCATCGCCGGAAGCAGGCTGGATCCAGACCTTCTCGAACGGCCCTTCGCGCAGGATCACGCCGTTGCCGACGCAGTTGAGCGCCACGCCGCCGGCGAGGCAGAGGTTCTTCTTTCCCGTGATGCGCTGCGCATGCCGAGCAGTTCGCAACATCACGTCTTCGGTGACCTTCTGGATCGACGCCGCAAGATCCATGTGGCGCTGCTCCAACTTGGACTCTGCTGTGCGCGGTTCGGCGCCAAACAGCGCATGGAACTTCTTCGACGTCATTTGCGTGCCCGCGCAGTAGTCGAAGTAGGACAGATCGAGCCGATAGCTGCCGTCCTCGCGCAGGTCGATCAGATGGTCGCGGATCAACTTCTCGTAGATCGGCTCGCCATAGGGGGCCAAGCCCATGAGCTTGTATTCGCCGGAGTTGACCTTGAACCCGCAATAGAACGTGAACGCCGAATAGAGCAGGCCGATCGAGTGGGGGAACCGGATCTCCTGCAGCAATCGCATGCGATTGCCTTCGCCGACTCCGATCGACGTCGTGGCCCATTCGCCGACGCCATCCATCGTGACGATGGCCGCTTCCTCGAACGGAGAAGGAAAGAACGCGCTCGCAGCGTGGCTCTCGTGGTGCTCGGGGAAGAC
>CAIYFF010000078.1 GCA_903925435.1 uncultured Planctomycetota bacterium
CCCACGACGCGACGCTCGAAGGCCCGTCGATCCGTGTCGAACGCGTAGGCGTGATCGGCGATGTCACGCACAACATCGGCTACTGGCTCGACCCGAAGGCGACTGCGTCGTGGCCGATCGGGCTCGGCGCCACGCAAGGCGGCACATACCGCGTCGTGGCCGAGATCGCGTGCGCGGATGCAGCAGCAGGCGCGCGCGTGCAGTTCGAGGTCGAAGGCGGCAGGGGAGCGGCGGAGTTCACGGTGCCCGCAACCGGCGGCTGGCAGTCCTATCGCACGATCGAAGCAGGCCGCGTCGAACTGCCGTTCGGCTCGCATCGCGCCATCCTGCGCGCGCTGTCGAAGCCCGGCGAAGCAGTCGTCAACGTGCGCTCGATCCGGCTCGTGCGCGAGAAGCAGTGAGGCCGAGCGACTCGCGTCGGCTACTTGAACATCACCTCGCTCTTCAGCGAGTAGAGGATGGCGAGCATCTCACGCTGCTCGGCGTCGCCGATTCCGTTCATCTTGCATGCCTTCAGCACGTCGTCGATGGCGGCGACCAGTTCGCGCTCATTGATGTTCATGCCCTTGTGTGCCGTCGGCATGTCGCGCCCCGTGTAGCTCTCGGCGCCACCGGTGCCGGCGCCGATGAAGTTGGCGACGTGGTTGATCAGCTCTTCCGGGTTGGAAGCCGCGAACCGGGTGCGGATGAGCTCGTTCTGGAGGTGGAGATGGACGATGTCGCGGGCGAGCTTGCGGACGGCAACGGGGCCGCCGAGACGTTCGTAGAGTGATTTGGTCATGGAAGTAGGGCGAGATTGCTGAGTGTTGGAGGCGCGGGAAGCTAGCTTCGCGGGATCTCCGTGCATGAGGCCAGGATGAGATCGATGGCCAGCAGGTCAGTTGCGGAGGATGTAGCCGGAGCCTCGGACGGTTTGGATCGAACCCGAGTGGCGGTCCAGCTTGCGGCGCAGAGACAGGATCACGACATCCACCACGTTGCTGCCGACTCCCTCTTGGCGCTCGCCCCAGGCGAGATCGAGGAGCCGCTTCCTGCTGACCACTTCGCCGCCCGCGTCGAGGAGAGCCTGCATCACGCCGAGTTCGAGCGGAGTCAGTTCAATGCGGTCACTGCCGATGAGCACGATGCGCCGAGCTGCATCGAGGACGATCTGGTCGAGGATTCCGAGTTCGTGGCGCACGAGTCGACGCAGCCATCCGTCGACCGAGCCCGGCCCGAAGTCGAGCACAGCGCTCGCGAGCGGCAAACCTTGCCCGGCACACGCACCCACAAAACCAAGCTCACGGGCAACGGCTGCGTAGGGAGTGAGATCCGCGAGCGCGAGATACACGCGCCGCAGACGGGGCCGCAGAGCCAGATAGCTGCGCTTCACATCGAGCCAGCAAGCTGCCTGCACCGCTGACGGCACCTCGCCTGCGTCGGCGGCTAGCCAGCGGCGCAGAAACAAGGTGGCTCCACGCGTGCTACGCGTGCCAGGCTCAAGGTCGGACAGCCATGCAGCAGCCATCGCATCTGCAGCGAGCACTCGGTCAGGAACCGCGCAGGGATCGAACAGACAATAAAAACCGGCGACCTGGCCACCCGCCTCACGGACAACCCGGAACGTCTCAGGCGCAAACTCCCAATACCGCTGCAGGCTCTCGAAATCCCCGGCTCCTCCATAGCGAGCGACAATGTCAAAGACGGATTGCCGGTCCGCGGCAACGGCATCCTCCACAGCCAGTCGCTGCGAACCTTCGGGGAAGAACGCGCCGCGTACCACCGGATTGTCCACCAGGTGGATGGCATCTGCGGTGTAGCGCCACAGGTCCCCTGCGCCCACTCGATCGGATTGGCGTTCTAGCGCACGCCAGGCAATGCGCTTGTAGGAGAGGAAACGCGCTGGGTCGGCTGATTGCAGGTGCTTGGCAACCGCCTCATGCACCGCCGCGTGCAACACCAGCCCGTCCATTCGCCGTTCGAAGATCGGCAGTTCGGCAAGCCGGTCATACATCGGCTGGGGCTGCTCCTCCTCGAGCAGTTCGCCGAGCAATGGACTCGTGACCCTGCGCACAGCCGAAGCGGCTTCCACCGCCCGCCGCATTGCAGGATCGCCGATGCCCTGCAGGAAGAACCCGGTGAGCTGTCCCACCACATCGTGCAGCACCACGTCCTCGAGCGATTGTCCGCGGTGGTTCCGGACGGCTGCACAGGCGAGCTGCAGCGCCAACGGGTGACCCTTGGCGAACCGCAGCAAAGCCGGTTGATCCTCTGGGACAACACCCTCTGCACGCAGCAGGTTCCTCGAACTGTCCTCGTCCAGTTCGCGCAGTTTGATCCCCAGGAACACGCCGCCCACGCTCAGCCAGGCGGGATTGGGCTGCGCGCGGCGACAGAGCACAAGACGCAACCGACCGGCGATGCGCTTCAATAGGTGCGTTCGAATCCACGAGTCGAGCAGCAGGAACTGGTCGTAGTTGTCGAGGCACAGCACGGAGACCGCATCCCCTGCAACAGACACCGGCGCGGCAAGCGCCAAGAGTTCTCGTTCGAGCGCAGACTCTGTGGGCTCAATGGCCCGACAGTCCAGCAGGTGGGCGGCATGTCCCTTGGAATGAGCATGGGCCAGGAACGCGCGCAGCAGCGCCGACTTGCCGATGCCTGGCACACCGTGCACATGGGCGACCGCGGGACCATTGCGGTCCAGAATCGCGGCTAGGGTGCTGAGTTCGTGCTCGCGCCCAATGAGCGCCGGAGACCCAGCAGACTGATGGGATCGCACTGGATACGACATGGCGAGAGAGTATCGCGCAGGGAACAAGGGATACCGCAGAGGGTACGCCTCCGCGCCCGTCCCTTTCCTGCAAAGAAACCGCCAATGCTCCGCTGCGTCGCCACGATTGGCACATACGCAGCGGGTCAGCCGGCCGGCCCTTAGGACCGGGCCGGCCTATGACGAACTCCGTCCCGATCAGTGGATGAAGAACGTCAGCGCGTTCGAAGTGACCAGGCCCGCAGCATTGGCCGCGAGGTCGAAGGTCAGGTTCTGCACGTTCAATGGGATGTTGCGCAGCGCTGGATCGACTGGGATCGAGAGCGGCTGACTGGCGACGCCATTGGCGTTGGGGAACGCAGTGAACTGAAGCAGGATCGTCGGAATCAACGCAAAGCACGTCGGCGCGGCGATGCCGACAGCCGGCAACTGGATGGGTCCTGGATCACGCTGGTCGCTGAGCAAGAACAGGTTGAGCGAACCCAGAGGCAAGCCGTAGCAGTCGAGGCCCATCGACGAGCCCATGCTGGCAAAGCCCGTGGCGCCCATGTGCGGGATGTTGCCGGACGAACTCAGACAGCCTTCGCCATAGACATTGGGCAACGTCGCAGGCGCAAGTTGGCCGCGGAGTTCACCGCCACCGAACGCAACGCTGTGCACGTTGACATACCAATTGCCCGCGCGCAGATCGACGAGATCGGCAGCGCTCGGCGTGAACGTGCCGGACAGCACGCCACCAGCGAACGAGAGCGGGAACACCACCGGGCCATTCACGCCCACAGCGCCGCGGTGCACGTGTGCTGCCACCGCGCCGCTCGACAGGGCTTGGTAACCGCCGGTCAGCGTCACAGTGCCGTTGGGATTGAGGGTCAACTGCGAGCCGCCGATGCTCAGGCTCGGGTTGGGCGGCACTTCGTTGCTGCCCCGAATGACCGCTTGGAAGTGGTCGCCGACATCGCGACGCAACTGCGCGCGGATCTCGCCGCCAGGGAACGAAGTCGTGTGGATGTTGCCGTAGAGGCCATCCGACATCAGGGCCGACATCTGCGCCGACGTGAGTCGCGGAGACACACCGCCGTAGCTTCCAGATCCACCGTTGAGGGTGACGATCACCGGACCGTTGGCGCCCGAAGCCGCCTGGTGGAAGTGCGCCGCAGAGACGCCGACGAGGCCAGCTGACTGCACGACGTAGACCAGTCGATTGTCCGGCTCGTGAAGCCACGCGGTCACTGTGCCGCTCGCCGTGCTCGCATTCGCCGGCACTTCTTGCGAACCAGAGAACACGCCTGTGAACCGCGTCGTCTTCGAAAGGACCGCCTGACCGCGGACCTCACCACCGGGGAACGCCCCGGTGTGGACATTGAAGTAGGTGCCAGCCGTCGCCAATGCCGTCGCTTGGGGCGCCGAGAGCACACCGGAGCCCGTCCACGTGTTGGGCGAGGTTTGCGTCATGCCGACGACGACGCCACCGTTCACGCCCGCAGCGCCGAGGTGCAAGTGCGCGGCCACCGATGGG
>CAIYFF010000079.1 GCA_903925435.1 uncultured Planctomycetota bacterium
AAAGCCATGGAAGTCCTTCGGAATGCGCAGCGTGCAGCCGTCGTTCCAACGCGAGCAGCCATACGCGGCGCGGCCTTCGATCACTGCTGCTTGGCAACGCGGGCATGCGCCGAGGCCATCGGGCAACGCGCGCGGCGCGAGGTTCTTCTCGATCAGTTCATGCGCAGCGTCGCGGATGCCCGCCATGAAGTCGTCGCGCGTGCGCGCGCCACGCTCGACTTCGCCGAGACGGAACTCCCAGTCGCCGGTCAGCTCCGCGGACTTCAACTGCGGGTCCTGGATGACCGCGATGAGGTAGCGACCGAGATCGGTGATGCGCAGAGCCTTCTTGTCGCGGCGCACGTAGCTGCGCGAGATCAGCGTCTCGAGGATCGACGCGCGCGTCGCTGGCGTGCCGAGGCCGCGGCCTTTCATCGCTTGCCGCAGCGACTCGTCGTCGATGAGCTTGCCCGCGGTCTCCATCGCGCCGAGCAGCGTGTTCTCGGTGAATGCGGGCGGCGGCTTCGTCTTGCCTTCGTGGAGGTAGGGCGCGTGCGGCCCGCTCTCGCCTTGCGTGAACGAAGGCAGCGTCTGGTTCTCGTCGTCGTCGTCGCCCTTGTGCTTCTTGCCCTTCTTCTTCTTGGGCTCGCCATCGCCATCGATCGCTTGATCCGCGTTGGCGGGCTGCTCCAGCGCGCTCCAACCAGGTTCGACGATGACCGTGCCTCGTGCGCGGAACGGCACTTCGTTGGACACCGCGCGCACGCTCGTCAGTTCTTGCACCTTGTCGTTCAAGAACGCTTGCACGAGCCGCGACGCGACTGCGTCGAACACCTTCTGGCTGTCAGCGTCGAGTCGCTCGATGCGACCCGTCGGGATGATCGCATGGTGGTCGCTGACCTTGCCGTTGTCGAACACGCGCGCGGGCTTTGCCTTGGGGCCGCGCTCGCCGTCCGGCGCGCCTTGGATCCATGCCGCGAGCAGTCGCATCGCATCCGCGTTCCATGCGCGCAGTTCGCCAAGCGTCTTGCGCACGTCATCGACCATGTCGAGGCTCAGATGGCGGCTGTCCGTTCGCGGATAGGTCAGCAGCTTCTTCTCGTAGAGCTGCTGCGCGATCTCGAGCGTGCGGCTCGCCGAGAACCCGTAGCGGAGGTTCATGTCGCGCTGCAGCTGCGTGAGGTCGTAGAGCAACGGCGGCGGGATGCGCTCGGTGCGCTTCTCGATCGAGACGATCTGTAGCGGTTGCCCTTCGACCTTCGCGAGCAGCGCTTTGCCCGTGGCTTCGTCGTGCGAGCGTTCGCCGGCGTGACGGAACACGGCCTTGCGATACGTCGTGCGCAGTTCCCAGAACGGGCGCGCATCGAACACGCGGATCTCGTCGTCGCGTTGCGCGATCATCGCGAGCACGGGCGTTTGCACGCGGCCAAGGCTCCACAGCACGCTGCCGCCGCCATACCGCACCGTGTAGGCGCGCGTTGCGTTGAGGCCGACGATCCAATCCGCTTCGCTGCGGCTGCGCGCGGCGGCGTGCAGGTTCTCGTATTGGTTGCCGGGCTTCGCGGCCTTGAAGCCTTGGCGAATCGCTTCGTCGGTCAGCGAGCTGAGCCACAGCCGCGAGAACTCGCGATCCGCGCAGCCTGCGAACTCGAGGATGTAGCGAAAGATCAACTCGCCTTCGCGCCCGGCGTCCGTCGCACACCACAGCTTGTCCGCGCGTCGGCACAGGTCGGCGACGATCGCGAGTTGCTCCTTGGCGCCGTTTTGCGGCACTGGCTCCAACTCGAAGCGCTCGGGCACGAACGGCAGCCGGTCGAGCGACCAACGCTTGAGCGCTGGGTCGTAAGCGTCCGGCTTCTTCAGCGTCGCGAGGTGGCCGATCGCCCATGTGATCGTCCAGCCGTTGCCCGAGATCGCGCCGTTGTTGCGCTGGCTCGCGCCGAGCACGCGCGCGAGATCGCGGGCGACGGACGGCTTCTCGGCGACGATGACGTTCACCGTGCCGACGCTAGCGGATCGGAGGATCGAGGCAATGACGGCTTGCCGCCGCGTCGCTTACCTGCGCGCTTCCTGCAGCAGCGGCAGTGCGCCGTAATGCGCAACTTGCAGCACGAGCGACGAAGCGCGGCGGCCGACCTTCTTCTGGGATTCGACCATCGCGCGCGCGATCGCGTTCGTCTTGCCCTCGTCGGTCGTCATCGCGAGCAGGCTTGGCCCATGGCCGCAGATGGTGGCGCCGCATGCGCCAGCTTCGACGGCGGCGTGCAGCGAGTCCTCGAGTCCCGAGTACAGCGTGCGTCGGTAGGGCACATGCGTTTCGTCGCGCAGGCACACACCGAGCAGTTCTTCGTCGGCGTGCGCGAGCGCATGCAGGATGCCGACGACGCGGCCCGCCGTGCGGCTTGCGACTCCGTGCGGGATCGTCGGCGGCAACACGCGCTTTGTGTCCGCGGTGCCGATCGCGACGTCGGGCATCATCACGACGAACTGCCAGTTGCCGTGGATCGGCATCGGCAGCAATCGATGGCGATGCACGGTGCCCTTCTCGTGGCCGAGCGGAACGGCTGCGACGCAGCCGCCGAGCAAGCTCGCAGCGCCGTGCGCTGCGTCGCCGCCGAGCGGGACCAGCTGGTCGAGCACTTCGCCAGGAGTCCACTGCTGCTTGGCGAGTCGAACCGCAGCGCCTAGGCCCGCAGCAAACCCGGCCGAGATCGTGCCCAAGCCGGTGCCGCGCGGGATCGTGCCGTCGATGACGAGCGCCACGCCCTTTTGCAGCGACACGCCGAACTTCTCGGCGCCGACGCGCAGTCCGCGCAGCACGGGGTCGTGGCGGCGGTCTTCGGCAGTCATCAACGGGGCATCGCGACGTTCGATCAGCACCACGCCATCGGTGCGCGGTTCGATCGTCACGTGCAGCGGAAGGTCCAGCGCGATGCCGAGCATGCCGTAGCCGGGGCCGAGGTTGGCGGCGCTGGCGGGCACATGGAAGGTGATCGGATCGGAGCGGAACACGGCGTGCCCGCTGCTATCGGCAATCCGCGACCGCTGCTTGGGCCACGTCGGCAGAAGTTCGCCGCGCGGGCTTCGTGGGGCGGTTGCTGCGCGTTCCGTCGCAGGTCGGCGGCAACGAGACGTGGGGGTGCGCCGCGCGGTCGTCGTCGTCGGTCAGAGGCGCGGCAGGACCCAGTTATCGGGGAACTCATGGTCGCGCACGGGGTCGAGGCAAACTTCCGTCACCGTGCGCAGCCCAAGCCGGTCGTAGCGTTCGCGCAGT
>CAIYFF010000080.1 GCA_903925435.1 uncultured Planctomycetota bacterium
ACTAGAGGACGTCGCGTCGCAGGTCTCCGGGGCGGCGCACATTCGTGCTCAGCATCGCGGTTTGCTGATGCGCCTGATCTGGCGCGAGCGGCAGATCTCGCGCGCAGACCTCGCGCGCAGGACGGGGCTCAGTCGTTCGTCGATCTCTGCGATCGTTGCGGACTTGCTCGACACCGGCCTCGTGCGCGAAACGGGCTCCGGCGATTCACTCGGCGGCCGCCGCCCGATCCTGCTCGGATTCGAAGATGGCGCGATGGCGATCGTCGGCGTGGACATGGGCGCCGCGCACATCGCCGTGTCCGTCACCGATCTGCGCTGCCACGTGATCGCATGGCGGTCGGAGTCGCACGATGTGCGCGAGGACCCGGAAGGCTCGCTGCAGTTGATGCGGCGGCTGATCGCGGAAGCGCTCGCGGAGGCCGGCATGCCGACTTCGCGCGTTCTCGGCATCGGCGTCGCGGTGCCGAGTCCGGTGAGCCCGGCTGATCCCTACCACCTGTCGCCGGTGTTCGTGCCCGCGTGGGCAAATCACAGCCCGGTGCGCCAACTCGAAGCGGCGTTTGGCGTGCCAGTCGTGATGGACAACGACGCCAACCTCGGCGCGCTCGCAGAACAGTGGTGGGGCGCAGGCCAGGATGGCCGCGATCTCGCCTACATCAAGGTCGCGACCGGCGTCGGCGCCGGGCTCATCATCCACGGCGACATCTATCGCGGCACGACGGGCATCGCCGGCGAGATCGGCCACATCCCGGTCGATGCGTCGGCGGGTCGCTGCGTGTGTGGCCTGATTGGCTGCCTCAACTTGCGCATCGGCACGATTGCGCTGCTCGAACGTGCGCGCCTTCTGCGCAACGAGAACGACAAGAGCACCCTGCCGCGGCGTGGCATCACCGTGAGCCGCATCGTCGAATCTGCGTTCGAAGGCGACGCGCTTTCGCGCCAACTCGTCGAAGAAGCGGGGCATCACCTCGCCATCGGCGTGGCTGCGTTGCTCAACCTGCTCAACCCCGCGACGGTGGTGTTCGGCGGCAGCCTGACGCGTGCCGGCGAGATGCTGCTGCGTCCGCTGCGCAAGACGCTCGGCGAGCGGACGCTGTCGGCGTCGGTGAGCCAGTCGCAGTTCGTGATCAGCAGCCTCGGCATCGAAGGCGTCGCGCGCGGCGCGGCGACCCTTGTGCTGCAAGCCGCGTTGCAAGACCCCTCTGTGTTCCCAGCTCTGCAAAGCGCGAATCCCGCCGAATCCCAGCAAAGGATGAGTCCCTCGTGAGCCGCCCTGCCGATCCCGGTTACGCCACCCGCCTCTCGCTCGTCGTAGCGCTCGGCGGATTCCTCATGGGTTTTGACAGCGCCGTGATCTCCGGCGCGGTGGATCCCGTGAAGGGCGAGTTCTCGCTCGATGCCGATGCGCTCGGCTGGTTTGTCAGTTGCCTCACCGTCGGCGCGACGTTCGCGATGGCGGTCGCGGGGCCGCTCGCAGATCGCTTCGGTCGTCGCGCGATGCTGATGCTGACCGCGGCGCTGTTCACGATCTCCGCGGTGGGATGCGCTGTTGCTCCTGACTACGCGACGTTGGTCTGGGCGCGCATCCTTGGCGGGCTTGGCGTCGGCGGCGCGCTGTTGATCGCGCCGATCTACATCGCCGAGATCGCTCCGCCCGCGCGTCGCGGCCAACTGGTTTCGTTCAACCAGCTCAACATCGTCCTCGGCTTCTCGGCAGCGTTCTTCTCGAACTACTTCCTCGAGCTCGCGGGCTACTCGTGGCGATGGATGCTCGGCGTCGAGGCGATTCCGGCTGCGCTTTACGGCCTCCTGCTGTTCACGATTCCGCAGAGCCCTCGCTGGCTCGCTGCGCGCGGTCGCCACAACGAGGCGTTGGATGTGCTCACCCGGATCCAGGGCGAAGCTGAGGCTGCGCGCTCGCTGGACGAAGTGCGCGTATCGCTTCGCGCTGACCAGGCGCTGGAAAAGCCGCGGCTCGGAGAACTGTTCTCGCCGCGCATGCGGCGCGTGCTCGTGATCGGCCTCGGCCTCGGCTTCTTCCAGCAGATCACCGGCATCAACGCCGTCTTCTACTACTCGACGACGATCTTCAGCATGGCGGGCGCCGCGCGCGACGCCGCGCTGTGGCAAGCGATCCTCGTCGGCCTCGTCAACGTCGTGTTCACGCTCGTTGCGATGCGAATGATCGATCGCGTGGGGCGCAAGCCACTGTTGCTGATCGGCTCGTCGGTGATGGCTGTCGCGTTGTTCTGCAACGGCGCCGCGTTCTCGATGGCGCGCTACACGTTGTCGGCAGCGGGGCTCAAAGAAGCCTCTGGTGGCATGCCAGCGGACGCAGTCACGGCGCTGCAGTCGATGGTTGGCATCGAGCACCAAGACCAGCTCTCGTTCGTCGCTGCGCTGCGCCAAGCCGTCGCAGGCTTGCCCGAAACCTCGGTGTCCGCCGCGCAAGCCGCGGTCGAATCGCTCGCCAAGTCCGCGATGCAGATCGACAGCACGCTCGTGCTCGCTGCGATCATGGCCTACATCGCCGCCTTCGCGATCTCGCTCGGCCCGGTGATGTGGGCGATGTTCTCCGAGATCTTCCCGCAGCGCATGCGCGGCGCGGCGATCTCGCTCGCTGGGTTCTTCAACTCGGCGGTCTCGTTCGGCGTGCAGCAGTTGTTCCCACGCGGACTCGAGACGATCGGCCCGGCCAACGTGTTCTTCGTGTTCGGCGGCTTCGCGGCGCTCGCGTTCTTGTTCTCGTGGCGCATCGTGCCTGAGACCAAGGGGCGCACGTTGGAAGAGCTGGAGCGCGAACTCGCGTCCTGACGCATCGAGAACCTGATCCCGCGCGGCCCGGATCGAGCGCCGCTGGGATCCAACGAGGCATAGCAATGAATGTCCGCGCCGCCGCTTTCGTCCTGCTCCTCCTCGCCGCGAACGCGTGCGCGCAGCGCGCAAACGCGCGATTTGCCGCAGTGCCCAAGAGTGGCGAAGCGGCGCAATCGACCGCAGCCGAGGGCTTCCTCGACTTCGATCTCGAGGTCCCTGCGTGCGGACGCTACCGCTGCGAGATCGACCTCACGGCTGCCGCGGAAGGAGCCGAAGTCTGGGTCGAGGACTACGTCGGCAATCCCGACGGTCGCTCGTATGACGTCACGGGGCCGATCCGCGCTGCCACTGGCGTCGTCATGCGCAGCGGTTCGCCGCTCGACAAAGGCGCGCATCGCATGCGCCTGCATCACAAGGGCGGCGCGATCGCCGTGCGCGGAGTCGCGTTCGAGTTGCTCGTTGCGCATTCGCCGACTCCGGCGTCCTTGACCCAGCGCACCGACGACGGCGAGTGGACGATCGTGTGGTCCGACGAGTTCGACGGCGACGGCCCGGTCGACGAGACGCGTTGGGCCTACGACATCGGCGACTGGGGCTGGGGCAATCGCGAACTGCAGCGCTACACCGCGCGCGAGCAGACCAATGCGCGCCGTGAGAACGGCAATCTCGTCATCGAAGCGCATCGCGTCGGGAATGGGCCGTCATGGACGTCTGCACGCCTTACGACGCGCGGCAAGATCTCGTTCTTGCGCGGCCGCATCGAGATCCGCGCCAAGGCTCCTGCGATCGATGGAGCGTGGGCCGCAGGCTGGCTGCTCGGCGACGCATACCGCGACGAGAAGTCGTGGCCCTACTGCGGCGAGATCGACGTCTTCGAGGCCGTGGGGCGCGAGATCGACGACACGTCGGGCGATGGCAAGAACCACGCTTCGTGCCACACGCGCGCCTACTACTTCAAGCAGGGCAACCACATCTCACAGACGCGCCTCGTGCCGCGCATGGCGGGAGAGTTCCACGTCTACACGCTCGACTGGTTTGCCGATCGAGTCGAGATCGCGGTCGATGGCGAGCGCTACTACGTCTACGACAAGACCAAGGGCCCGCTCGAGTGGCCGTTCGCCGATCCGCAGTGCCTGATCCTCAACCTCGCGATGGGTGGTGGCATGGGCGGAGAAGTCGATCCAAAGGCCGATCGCGCACAGTTCGTCGTCGATTACGTTCGCGTGTTCGGACGCCGATGAAGCACGCAACGAGCACGCACGGATCTTGGATCGAAGACGCCGCCTCGATGGCGCCGTTCTTCATGGCCATCGTCAGCGGTGGTGACCGCTGGATGTATGTCGCGAGCACGGGCGGGCTCACTGCAGGTCGTCGCGATCCCGATGGCGCTCTGTTTCCTTACGAGACCGACGATCGTCTCTGCGCCGCGGATGGAACGGTTGGTCCGCGCACCATTGCGTGGATCGAACGCAGCGGTGGCAAAGCAGCGCGTTGGGAGCCGTTCTTGCGCGCAGCAGATGGAATGCAGCGCACGCATCGACGCATCTGGAAGAGCGACCTCGGCGACGAGGTCCTGTTCGAGGAGCGCAACGACGACCTCGCCGCAACCTTCCGCTAC
>CAIYFF010000081.1 GCA_903925435.1 uncultured Planctomycetota bacterium
ATGCACAGCGCCGGTTGTTGGCACGCAGCGAGATCCGCCCGGGCGTCCACGCTGGCCACCTCGCGCGCCCTCGCCGCCAGCGCTGCTGCTGGGACCGTTCGCCACAATTCCGCCTTGTCGCGACGCAACGGATCGCTGGGCTTCCGCAAGAGCCACAGCGGCAGGCGGCGCACGAAACGAACGGCGCCGACAATCGGGCCGATCAACAACCACCGCACGCGGCGCAACCACGGCAGCGGGCACGAGACAAACGTCGAGACGAGCACGAGTGCGTGCACGCGCGAAGGCCGCAGGCGCGCGACCCGCATTGCGAGCGGGCCGCCGAACGACCACCCCAGCACGACGAATCGTGTCTCGGGCGGAGCCGCGTCGATCGCTGCGAGCGCAGTGGTCAAGAGCAGGCTGTAGTCCGAAGGGCCGCGCTGCGGATAGCGCAGAGCCTCGACGTCGAGATGCCTTGGCAGCGACTGGCGCAACGGCCCGAACAGGATCTCCGTGCCGTCCATGCCGGGCAGCAGCAGCAACCGCACGCCCTCGCCGTTGCTGACGCCGAGATCCATACGTTCAACTTCCCGTTGCAAACTCTGCGATCGCGCGGAGGAAGCGATCACCGAACGAATCGACCTTCTTCGGGCCCATGCCCTTCACGTCGAGCAGTTGCGCAGCGGTGCGCGGTCGCGCTGCTGCCATCTCTTCGAGCGTCGCATCGTTGCAGACGATGTATGGCGGCATGCCGATCGAATGCGCGATCTCGCGGCGCACGGCGCGCAAGTGATCGAACAACTCCTGCGACATCTCGGGGGAAGCGCCGTCATCGCGCGAGGACACAGTCGCCGAGGATCGACTCTTCTTGCGGCGCGTTCGCTGCGGCGCGGCGTCGAGCGCCTGCTTGGGCAACACGAGCGCAGCTTGCCGCGCGCTCGTCAGGACTTCGCGCGCAGATGGAGAGAGCTGCAGGATCGGATACTCACCGTCGGTGCGCAGCAGATCACCAGCGTCGATCAACTGGTCGACGAAGTTGGCGAGCGTCGACACGCTGAAGTCCTTCAGCAAACCAAACGTCGGGATCGCGTCATGGCCGCGGTCAACGACGTTCTGCGTCTTGCTGCCGCGCAACACGTCGATCACGTGCCGCATGCCAAAGCGCTGCCCCGTGCGCACGACCGCCGAGAGGATCTTCTGCGCGACGATGTGCGCATCAGGCACGGACTCCAACTCGTTCAGGCAAACGTCGCATGCGCCGCAGTCGTCGTGTTCGTATTGCTGGCCGAAGTAGCGGCTCAGCATCGCGTGGCGGCACTGCGGTCGATTGGCAAAGCGCTGCATCTCGAACAGCAACTGCAGCTGCGCGTCGAGCACGTCCTTCTGCCCGCCAGCCTCTTCGCTCGACCGCTCCATGATCTGCCGCCACTTCGCGGCGTCGGCGGCGGAGTAGAGCAACAAGCACTCGCTCGGCAGCCCGTCGCGTCCTGCGCGGCCAGTCTCTTGTTGGTAGCCCTCGACGCTCTTCGGCAACGCAGCGTGCACGACGAGGCGCACGTCGCCGCGATCGATGCCCATGCCGAACGCGACGGTCGCGACCACGACGCGCAACCGTTCTTCGCGGAAGCGCTCGCTGATCTGGTTGCGCTGCTTTGCGTCGAGGCCCGCGTGGTAGGCGCGCGCGTCGATGCCGCGCTTCTTCAAGCTCTCTGCGAGCGCCTCCGTGTCCTTGCGGCTGATGCAGTAGACGATCGCGGCTGCGTCTGGATGGCGTTCGATCGCTTCGGTCACCTGGTCGACGAGATCGACGCGCGGCAGCACGCGATACGTCAGGTTGGGCCGATCGAACGTGCCGACGTGCACTTCTGCGTTGCGCAACCGGAGTTGTTGCACGATGTCTTCACGCACGCGCGGCGTCGCCGTCGCCGTGAATGCGTGGAACGGCACGTTCGGGAACACATCGCGCAGTTCCGCGAGTCGGCGGTACTCGGGGCGGAAATCATGCCCCCACTGGCTGATGCAGTGCGCCTCGTCGATCGCAAACGCGCCGATGTCGAGCGAGGTCAGC
>CAIYFF010000082.1 GCA_903925435.1 uncultured Planctomycetota bacterium
CCGACAATCGCGGAGGTAGCCCAGAACTCGTGATGCAGACGATCGGCAGCAACGCGCAGCTCGCGCCGGGGCTCGCTGCCTCGGCGCCGTATGGCTGCGGCCTCAATCCGGCTTCGAGCCTCGTTGCATCGGGTTCGCCCGCACTGTGCTCGACGGTCGTGTTCTCGATCGACAACCCGCTCGGCACGCAGTCGTTCTCGCTGCCAGTGCTCGTGATGACCACGGCGCCGTTCGTCAACTATCCATGCGGCGTGCCGCTGCCGGGCTACGGCATGGCGGGCGCTGGCGCTGCGGGCGAACTGCTCGTCGATCTCGCGACGCAAGCGGGCTCGTTCATCCTTCCGCCTTGGCTCGGCGCGGGGCAGCCGTCGTCGTTGCCGATCTCGATTCCGTACGACACCGCGTTCCTCGGCGTCTCGCTGTACTTCCAGGGCGCATTGATCGACTTCGCGCCGGGTGCCGCGGTCCCGATTGGCCTCACGTCGGCTGTGCGCTGGACGTTGGGCTACTGAGGAAGGGGCTCCGCGCGCACGGAGCGCGCGAATGCGAGCAACGCGAACGCTGCGCTCATGCGAAGCGACGCCGCATGGGGAGCTGGCAGCCCGTTGGAGAACGCATCCTGCCCGCGACCTTGCGTCGTTGGCAGACGCCGTTCGATGCGTAGATTGCTCCGTCCCATCATGGTTGCCACCCGCACTGCTCTCCCCATCCTCGCGACTGCGGTCCTCGCCGCGCTCGCCAGCGCGCAAGGCGCAGCATCGAAGCCCGAGTTCCCCTACTCGATGGACTTCGGCCCGTGCATGACCACGACGATGACGTCGCCGGGTGTCTCGAAGGAGACGCATAAGGCGCTCGTGGTGAAGTTGCCCGGCGGCGCCGCCGCGTTTGACACCGAGTTGTTGCGGATGTCGTCCATGTGGGCCGATGGATGGCTCGAGTTGCGGGGCACTGCCTATGACGCATCGCACGGACCGATGCCGAGCACGAAGGGGCGCGAGATTGCTGGCGTGCGGCAAGGCCCCGGCATTGCGCATGCGGGATCGTTGGCAGACCCGCGCAGCATTCCATACGGGCCGCTGCCGAAGTCGTGGGGCGCATACGAAGGCCACTGGATGTGCGGCAACGAGGTCGTGTTCGGCTACCGCATCGGCACGATGCGAACGCTGGAGCACGCCGCAATCGAGGAGTGGAAGGGCAGCAAGGTATCTTCGCGCTCGTTCGAGTTTGCGCCGAGCGACGAGGCCCACACGGTGGTCCTGTTCGATGCGCCGACGGACGGAGACATCGGATTGATGAAGTGGGCGCCCACGGATCCGCGCGTGCGCGGCATTGCGTTGCAATGGAGCCCCGCGGTCGCAGAGCCGGTGGAGGTCGCGTCGGGGTTCGGTTCGTGGAACGACTTGCCGATGGGTGGGCCGAGCGACGCGGACTACCTCGACACGAAGAGCGGCACTGGCGCGTCGATCGCGTTCGTGCCCGGATTCCGTCGTCCGCAGACTGCGAAGCGCCTCGCCGACGGCCAGAAGGATGCGCCCGCCGATCTGTTGTTGCCGCGCCTTTGCGATGGTGCCTCGGCAAAGTCCGTTGACGACGCGAGCGCCTTCACGCGCTTTGAGCCGCGCAGCGGCGATGCGCGCATGCTCGTCGATCTCGGCAAGAGCGTGCCGGTGTCGCGCGTCAGCACGTTCACGTGGCACGACGGCGATCGTGCACCGCAGAAGTATGAGCTCTACGGCAGCGACGCCGTCGCATCGCCGGACGCGGCGGCCAATGATCCCGCAGCAAGCGGATGGACGCTGCTCGGCACGGTCGACACCAATGCGCTCGGTCGCGGCGGCAAGCATGGTGCAAGCGTGCACAAGAACGGCGGTCTCGGCGCGTTCCGCCGCCTGCTGTTCGTCGTGCACAGCTCGGGCTCGTTGCTGAGCGAAGTCGACGTCTTCGCCGATTCGTTCCGCGCGCCATGTGACCAAGGCTCGCGCCAAACGCGATTTGCCGCGGCAGCCGCAGTCGATGGCGGCGAAGCTGTGACGTTGCGCAGGGACGGCGCTCGCGTGTTGATGGACATCGCGCCGCACCGCGATGCGATTCGCTGCAAGGTTCTGCTCGCGGCCGGCCTCGATCGTGAGTTCGACGCGTTTGACAGCCATGCCAACGCCGGCGTGAACGCGCGCGACCTGACTGCCATGGTCGCTGCTGGCGACACGCCGCGGTGGGGCGCGCCCATCGTGACGAAGGGGCAGCGCGGCGACGATGACGGCGCATACGCGGTCGACACGATCGCGATCCCGTTCGACAACCGCTTTGGCTCCAACATGCGCGTCTGCGGCTTCGACTTCTTCGCCGATGGTCGCGCTGCGATCACGACGTGGAACGGCGACGTGTGGATCGTGGCGGGCTTGGATGAGCAATTGCAGAACGTGCAGTGGAGCCGCTTCGCGACGGGGCTCTACGACCCGCTCGGCTTGCGCATCGTCGACGATGTCGTCCACGTGCATGGCCGCGATGGCATCACGCGTCTCGTCGATCGCAATCAGGACGGCGAGGCCGACGTCTATGAATGCTTCAATCACGACGAGTGCGTGACGAACGCGTTCCACGAGTTTGCGTTCGAGTTGCAGACCGATCCCGAAGGCAACTTCTATACGAGCAAGGGCGCGCCGGTGAACCCGGGCGGCCGCGGCTTCATGACGATCGCGCCGCATCACGGCACGATCATGAAGGTGAAGAAGGACGGCTCGCTGCTCGAAGTGATCGCGACCGGATTGCGCGCACCCAACGGCATCGGCGTGTCGCCGGACGGCAAGGTCATCACGAGCGGCGACAACGAAGGCACGTACATGCCGCGCTGCCGCCTCAACTGGATCGAGAAGCCCGGCTACTACGCGGGCGTGCGACCGACGGCGCAGCGCGACGACGCGCCGGCGCAGCCGGACTTGCCGCTGTGCTGGATGCCGATGGACGTCGACAACAGCAGCGGCGGTCAGGTTTGGGTCACGAGCGATCGCTGGGGCCCGCTGCAAGGTCGCCTGTTGCACCTCAGCTATGGCACGTGCGGTCTCTATCTCGTGTGCAAGGAGGATCGCGCGGACTCGGTGCAAGGCGGCGTCGTTCGCTTCCCGCTGAGCTTCTCGTCGTCGTTGATGCGCGCGCGCTTCCACCCGATCGACGGCCAGCTCTATGTCGCCGGCTTCCAAGGCTGGCAAACGAGCGCTGCGCGCATCGGCGGATTCCATCGCGTGCGTTACACGCAGAAACCGCTGCGCACCGTCACTGCGCTGCGCACGTGTGACAAGGGCGTCTACCTGACCTTCTCCGAGCCGCTCGACGCAGAGATCGCCGGCGACAAGGAGAACTACGGCCTCGAGATCTGGGACTACCTCTATTCGCCGAGCTACGGCTCGCCGGAGATCTCGATCCTCAATCCGGATCGCAAGGTCGAGATGGGCAAGCAGAACCGCGACCCGTTGCCGATCTCTGGCGTGTCGCTGTCCGCCGACAAGCGCACCGTGTTCTTGCAGGTCACTGGCATGCGTCCCGTCATGCAGATGAAGGTGACGTGGAACGTCGACGCTGCGGATGGCGGCGCGGTGCGCGGCGAGTTGCACAACTCGGTCCACGTGCTCGGCAGCGACCCGGGCATGCCGGCTGCGCAGTCAGGCAGCGGCAACTGACGCGCGCCGCCCCGCATCAGGCGATTGCGGCGCAAGACCTGGCAGCCCGTGGAAGAACGCATGTGCTGCGCCCCATCGCGGGAGCGGCGCCTCGCGTCGCACTCGGCATTTATGCCGAGGTCACTGTGGGGGCAGTACGATTGCCCGATTGGAGCGATCTCCCCATTTGCGCGACATTTGCTAGGGTAGCGGCCTCAGGACTCACCTCTTAGGCAACCCATGCGATTGTCCCTCGTATCCATCCTCGTTGTCAGCGCCCCGGCTCTGGCGCAGACCACGGTCTTTTCCTCCGACTTCAATGCGGCAATGCCGGCAGCGATTGCTCCCGGCACCGCGACCCTTACTGGCGTGCAGGGATTTGCGGCGCTGGGCCCCGCCGCCAGCCAGTTCGGGGGCACGTTCTTGCGCAGCGA
>CAIYFF010000083.1 GCA_903925435.1 uncultured Planctomycetota bacterium
CGTACTTGTCGCGCAGGCCCTTCAGGATCTCGAGCGCCTGCTCTGGCGACGGCGGCTCGACCGCGACGGTCTGGAAGCGGCGCTCGAGCGCGCCGTCCTTCTCGATGTACTTGCGATACTCATCGAGCGTGGTGGCGCCGATGCACTGCACTTCGCCACGCGACAGCGCGGGCTTCAGCACGTTGCTCGCGTCGATCGCGCCCTCGGCGCCGCCTGCGCCGACCAGCGTGTGCAGCTCGTCGATGAACAGCATCACGTCCTTCGCGCGGCGGACTTCCGTCATCACCGCCTTGATGCGCTCCTCGAACTGGCCGCGATACTTCGTGCCGGCGACCATCATCGCGAGGTCGAGCACGACGAGGCGCTTCCGGCGGAGGATCTCAGGCACCGTGCCCTTCACGATGCGCTGCGCGAGGCCTTCGACGATGGCCGTCTTGCCGACGCCGGCTTCGCCGAGCAGCACGGGGTTGTTCTTGGTGCGGCGCGAAAGGATCTGCACCACGCGCTCCACTTCCTGGTCGCGGCCGATCACCGGGTCGAGCTTGCCTTCGCGCGCGAGCTCCGTGAGGTCGCGGCCGAACGAGTCGAGCGCGGGCGTCTTGCTCTTCGACTGGCCGGGCGTGCCCGAGCCAGACTCGCGCTCGCGCGAGCTGCCGCCGCTGCTGCTGCCGCCGCCGCCGCCGCCACTGCTGCCCGAGTCGCTCTCCGACTCGTCGTCCTGGTTGGACTCGCTGGCGCCGAGGAACTCGAGGACCTCCTCGCGGACCTCTTCGAGCTTCACGCCGAGGTTCATCATCACCTGCGCGGCGATGCCCACGTTCTCGCGGATCAGGCCGAGCAGCAGGTGCTCCGTCCCGATGTAGTTGTGGCTCAGCTGCGAGGCCTCTTCCATCGACAGCTCCAGCACCTTCTTCGCGCGCGGCGTGAAGGGGAGCTGGCCCATGGTGACCATGGACGGGCCCGTCTTGACGATCTTCTCGACCTCGTGGCGGATCTTCTCGAGGTCGATGTTCATGTTCTTGAGGACGTTGGCGGCTACGCCGCTGCCCTCTTGGACCAGCCCGAGCAGGATGTGCTCGGTGCCGATGTATTCGTGGTTGAACTTCATCGCTTCTTGGCGGGCGAAGCTCATGACCTTCTTGGCACGGTCCGTGAAACGGTCGAACATCTTGGTGTAACTCCGGGCTCGCGGAATCGGGGACTTGACCAGCCCTTGATCGGCGGTGGCCCTAACGGGATTGACGCAAGTTGCGAGTCCTGCCTGCGAACGGGAGTTCGAGCACTCGAACCTCCGGCCGCAGCGGCTGCAGGGCGATACTAAGCCGCAGAGGGCGCGGGTCGAAACCCGCATTTTTCAGCAGTTCTGCAGAAGGGCAGCGGCGTGAGCGAGCGATTTTGCTGCGCACTACGGCTCGCAGCCCAGGACTTCGCGCAGCAGTTTCGCCCGGCGTTGGTCGCGGGCCTCGGGGTCGAGCCGCTCCTTCGTGAAGCGCTGCAAGTGCGCTGGCTGCGACATCAGCAAGGCCTTGTTGAGCGACGGGATGTCGAATCCGTCGACGACGCCGTGGTGGATGCCGAAGCGAAGCGCTGACAAACACCCCAGCGCTTCCTCGCTCGTGAGGATCTGCGCGCGTTCGAGCGTGCCCAGCGCGCGGTGGATGCGATCGAGCGTCCGCGGGCGGGCGCTGCCGCGCAGCAGCGCGTCGCGGACTTCGCGCTCCCACTGCACGATGCGCGACACGGCGAGCTGCACGTCGGACTGCAGTTGCTCCTCGGTCCGCCCGAGCGTGACTTGGTTGCTGACTTGGTAGAAGTCGCCCAGCGCCTTGCTGCCTTCGCCATACAGGCCACGCACCGCAAGGTGGATCTTCTGCGCGGTGTTGGTCGCCTTTTCGATCTCGTCGGCCCAGACGAGCCCGGGCAGGTGCAGCATCACCGAGAGCCGCATGCCGGTGCCCGTGTTGGTGGGGCACGAGGTCAAGAACCCGAACTCCTCGCTGAACGCGAGCGGCAAGCGCTGCATCAGGGCTTCGTCGAAACCCTTCGCGCGTCGCCAGGCGGGCTCGGTCGACAGGCCGCTGTGGAACACCTGCATGCGCAGGTGGTCCTCTTCGTTGATCATCAACGCGACGCTTTCTTCGGTGTTGATCGCGACGCTGCGCGCCTTCTTGCTGGTCGCGAGTTCGCGGCTGATCAGGTGGCGTTCGACGAGCGCGGTCCGCTCCATCTCCTCGAGCGAGGTCAGGTCGACGATCACCAGCGACTCTGGCAGGCCGGGCTGCTGCAGGCGCTCGACCACGAATCCCGTCAACTCCTTCGCTTCGTCGCTCTCTTGCACCGGCGCGAACCGGAAGTTCTGCAGGTTGCGCGCAAGGCGCACGCGGGTGCAGATCGCGATGTCGTTCTGCGGGCCGTCGCCCTTGAGCCACTCGCCAGCGCGGAACTCCGGCGCATCGCCGCGTCGCTTCTTGCTCACGACTTGCTCCGCTTGCTGGGGCCCGAGTCGCCTTCTTCGGCCTTGCGCAGCGCGTCGCGCAGGCTCGCCGCCTCTTCGTAGCGCTCGCCGCGCACCGCGTCTTCGAGCCGCTTGCGCAGCACAACCAGTTCGTCGGTCTTGCTCTTCGTCTTGGCAGCGGGCGCCTTCATCGCCGCGGGTTCGCGAACGGGGGACGTCGGCGTCGGCGTGGTCGGCTGCAGCACGCCCGGCAAGCGGCCCTTGTGCTGGCTCGATTCGTGCACGCGTTGCAGCAGCGGCACCAAGTCGGTGCGGAACGTCTCGTAGCAGCGCGGGCAACCCAGGCGCCCGGTGTTCTTGAACTGCTGCACCGTGAGGCCGCAGCCTGCGCAGCCGGACTCGCGGCGTTGCCGCGCGGCTTTGCCTTGCACCGAGCCCAAGAGGTCTTCGAGCAGTTCTGCAGACATCTTCATCGGAG
>CAIYFF010000084.1 GCA_903925435.1 uncultured Planctomycetota bacterium
CGCGCGCCTGCGACGTGGAAGCTCTTGGGCCGCAATGCGCGGCGGTGGTGGCTGCCGTGGCTCGCTCCGTTGCCGCGGAGTCTGCGCAGCGAGTGAGCGACGAGGATCCCGCGGCCGCCTTGCGTTCCTTGCAGGCCGCCCTGGAGCGGTTGCCCGAGCTCGCGGCTGCTACGGAGTGGAACGAGGCGCTGTCGGCCGCGGGCAATGCCGCGCTCCGTCAACTGTCCAAAGGCACTGACTCCGAGCGTGCCGGTTTAGCCAGCGCGCTCGTCGCGTTCCCGCTCGGTTCCGCCTTGGACTCGCCGCAGTCGTTTATGCGCGCGCTCGACGCGTCGAGGCTACTGCTGCGGCTCCCTGCGGCGCGTGAGAGCGGACGTTCGCTCGAAGTTGCAGCGATGTGCGAGCAGCTAGCCCAGTTGCTGGGCTGTGCAGAATTCACTCGCGCTGCTGCCACCGCGCATGCGGAGGATGCCAGGGCAAGCAGTCGCATCGAGGCCGCGCGCGCATTCGTGGCACAGGGCCGACTCGACGAAGCCCGCGCGGAACTGGCAAGGGCATTGGCCGAGTCGCCCCTGCACGAGGGCGCGCGGATCGAAGGGGAAGCCATCGAGCGCAGCGTGCTCGAACGGGCGCAGCGTCATGAGGCGGCGCGGAAGTCTGCGTCAGTGGGGCGTCTGCGCGAGGCCTATGCGCTTGCGCTTGCCGATGCGCAGCCCGGGCCACTCGGCGTTGCGGCGACTGCATTCGCCAACGAACTGCGCGCGAAGCTGGACCTCGTGTCCCGCGGGCTCGACGAAGTGCGGGCCGCGGTGCACGGCCAAGCTGGCGGCAGCCTCGCTGGGTTGCGCGGATGCATCGCGCGACTCGAAGAACTCGCCAAGGTGCAGTGCGATCACGACGAGCTGCCGCGGCTGTCGGCGATGTTGCAGCAAGAGGCCACCGGCGTGCAGCTCGCCGAGGCGGCGATGCGCGCACCGGAGCACAGCGGCGATGCGCAGGTCTCGGTCGCTCTTCAGTCGTTGCTGTCGATGCGCAAGGATCTGCTCGCGCCCGATCGGCTCGATGCGCGCATTCAGGCTCTGCTCGAACGGATCCAGCAGTCGGCAGACCGCGCGCTGATGGCGGGTCGCCTCGCTGCTGCGGAGAGCCTGGCTCTCTCGCTGGATGCGGCTGCAGCGATGGGCCTTTGGCGCCATGAGGCAGTGGAGCGCATTCGCGCATCGTGCGCCGAACGCCGCGCCCGCGCCGATGTGGTGATCCAAAACGGCAAGTCGCAGTTCGCCGCGCGGAACCTTGCTGGCGCCGAAGATGCGCTCGCGCAGGCCAAGCTGCTGTGGGCCGATGGCGACGCCGTGTTGGCGTTTGAACGCGAACTCGCGTCGTTGTTGCGTCGCGAAGCCGTGATCGTGCGCGCGGGCCAGCTCGCGAAGGACGGCCATGCCGATGCCGCGCGCGAGCAGATCGATGCGATGGGAGAGACGCCGGCGCTGTTGCGGACGAGGATCTTCGACATGAAGCGCGATATCGCGAAAGCACAGGGACTGCTCGGCGCGTTCGTGCTGCGCGTGGACGAGGGCGGCGAGTTCCTTGTGCTGCGCGGCGAGAGCGTGTCGATCGGCAACTTGCGCGACGGCAGCGCGGACCTGCCGATCCTGTGCGCGCTTGCGGGCCGTCACGCGCGCATCGAGCGCAGCATGTCGTTCCATGGGGGCATGCAGGACACGATCCATGCCGAGAACGGCGAAGTCTGGGTCGACGGCCAGAAGGTCGCATCTGCAATGCTGCGCCCGGGCGCGCGCATTCGGCTCGGCCCGTCGTTGCAGCTTGCCTATTCGCATCCATGCGCGCGTTCGCTGACGGCGATGCTGCAGCTTCAAGGTGGGTTCCAAGCAGCTGGAACCGATCGCGTGCTATTGCTGAAGGACCGTGGGCGCGACGGCCGCATCTGCATCGGGCAGGGGAAGGATGTGCACGTGCGCGTCGGCTCCGCCACGGAAGAGGTGGAGGTGTTCGCGTCGAAGGCTGGCCAACTGCGCGTCCGCTGCAAGGCCGGCGGCGAGATCGACGGCAAGCCGTTCGTCGACGAGCACCCGGTTGACGCAGGTGCCTATGTTCGCGCAGGCGGGGTCAGCTTCGTGCTGATGCCGTGGTCCCAGCAGCGCTGACCTTGGCGCTCGAAACTGGCTGGCAACGGACTTTTCCGCGCATCCGCGAATAGTCCGCTCGCGGGTCGAACTGCGGCGCGTCTTCGGTCATGCGAACCATGAACGCACTGCTGATCTTCCTCGCCTTGGCGCTGCTCGCGCCGTCGCTGTCTGCCCAGGCTGCGCACGACGCGGCGCTGGTTCGCGGCAGCGCGGAGCTGACGCCCGCGGCCGCTTTCGCCTCTGCGCAGGACGCCGCTGCGTCATACATGCGGCAGATCTGGCGTGAGCGCGGCGAACGGATCGCACGGGAAGTTCGCCCTGCATGGATGCCGCTTGTCGTGTGCGAACGCACCGTCGAGCGCTTCCTGTCGGCACAGGATGTCCGCGCGCAGTTCGCAGTCGTCGACCGCGAAGACCGCGTTCGCGAGCATGAGTTCGGTTCGAGCTATCAGACCACGCTGTGGGTCGCCGAGAACGATGGCGCGGCCGCGCGCGGGGAGCGCAAGCTTCGTGCGTC
>CAIYFF010000085.1 GCA_903925435.1 uncultured Planctomycetota bacterium
CACAACGCCCCACCGACCGGCGCCGCAGAAACCAACGGGAAGGGCGAACCCGTGCCGCCGACGCACGCCGCGCGCCTTGTGTTGGAGCCCTCGACGCTGCTGCGATTCGTCGAGGAGTCGCACGCGCGGGCGCAACGTGCGCGCGAGAAGTCCGAGCCCGCCCCTGCGCCGTTGCCGCGGCCGTCAGGCGCAGGCCGCTACGTCTGCGCCGTGATCTCGTGCGCCGACGCCGGCATCGAGCCCGCGCGCGTGCTCGGCCTCGATCCGCGCGACGTGCTCGTGATCCAGAACGCGGGCGCCTTGGCGGAGCGCGACGCAGCGGACCTCCTCGCATGGGCGCAGCGCGAGCACGGCTTGTCGCTGTGCCTCGTGCTCAGCCACGATCGTTGCGCGAGCCTCGGCGCCAACAACGGCAAGCGCGATGTCACGGCGCAGTCCGCGATGCGACGCGCAGAAGAACGAAGCCGCGCTGCGCGCGAACTTGCAGCCTCGCGCCGCATTCGCGTGTCCGCTGCGCACGCGCTGGTCCAACGCGAGCAGTTGCTCGCAGCCCTCGCGGACGAACTGGGCGCGCACACAAGTTGCGAGGACGGCGCGAAGCCGCCGATGCCATCGATGCGCATCGTGCCTGCGCTCGTCGACTCCTCCACGCTTGGTGTCGAGTGGCTGTCGCAGCGGATCGACAGCCTGCCGATCGCGCCCGTGCGCTGAGCCGTTCGCGGAAATCGCGCACAACACAATGCGCCATGCCGCGGCGCGCACGCCGCCGCAGCGCACACGGTGCACGGCTCTGAGCAAAGCCGATGCGTCGGGCCGGGGTATCGTTCTGAGACTCTCCGAAAGGTCTCATCTTCGGACGCTCTTTCTCAAACCCTGGCAGACTCACCATGCATCCCATTCGTCCCCTCTTGTCTCTCGGGCTCTTGGCGGCCACCGCCGCGAGCCAGTGCCTTGCGATCCACAACAACCCGCCTGGAACCAACCTCCAGATGGGCGATGACACGTTGCGCGTCCTGGCATTGCCGTTCGTGTTCCCGTTCCACGGCGTCGCCTATGACCGCGTCACGATCGACAGCAACGGCACGGTTCGCCTCGGCGACTCGGCGCTGACGAACCCGTCGGACTTCTCGCCGACGACGGCAGAACTGCGCAACGATCCGCACGCGACGATTGCGCTGCTGTGGGATGACTGGGCCGCCAACCAGTGCAGCAACGGCGACGGCATCTTCTTCGAGGCAGACACGACGCGCGCGTCGGTCGTGTTCAAGAACGTGCCGCAGAAGGGCTACGGCGCTGGAATGCTCAGCGGCGAAGTCGTGCTGATGCCCGATGGCTCGATCTACCTGCACTATGAGCCGACGAGCACGCTGCCGTCTTACGGCTCGTGCATCGCTGGCTTGAGCCGCGGCTTCGGCGCGCCGAGCAACTCGTTTGACCCGATCTCTGCGGTGTCGATCGCGGAATCGACGGGCTACCACGTGTTTGATTCTGCGAGCAAGCAGTTCGAACTCGCGGGCTGGACGTTCCAAGTGGCGCCCACGGGACCTGGCAGCTACTCGCTAGCCAAGTCGTTCCCGCCCGCGTGCACGCCGCCGGTGCTGATCCCCGGCATCGCCGAAGGCGCGGTCCCGATCGGCGTCGGCTGCCCCACCCCGATCCCCAATGGCTCGCTCTACGAGCAGTTCACGGCCAATGCGGGCGCTCGCCCGTTCGACCTCGCGAACAAGAGCATCGAGTTCGTGCACAACAACGGCAGCTACTCGCTCGCGCAGGGCTCCGGTTTTGCGACCGACTACCACGTGAACGGCGCGCCGCTGCCCGGTGTCGACGATGACTCGCAACACAGCGTGTCGCTCGGCGCGATGGGCTCGTTCCGCTTCGGCACGATGCCCGCGGCCACGGCGATCACGGTCGGCGCAAACGGCTACATCTGGCTGCCCGCGGGTAGCCCGGCCTACACGCCGGTCGCCGCCGCGTTCCACAGCCAAGGCGCGCGCATCGCCGCCGCATGGATGGACCTCGTTCCCAATGCTCAGACTTCGCCGATCTGGTGGGAAAGCCACGATCCGAGCTTCTGCCGCGCAACGTGGGTCGCAGCCCCTGCCTTCGGCGACGGCGGCGCCAACACGTTCCAAGTCACGCTGAAGAGCAACGGCAACATCGTGCTCAGCTACGCCGCATGCTCGATGGGCGCAACGCGCGCTCCGATCGTCGGCATCTCGGGCGGCAACCGCGCCGTCGACCAGGGCCAAGTCGATCTGTGGGCAGCAGGCAATGCGCAAGCAGCGTCGCGCCGCATCACGGGCCTCGACGCGATGGCGCACTCCGCGAACCGCATCCAACTCGGCACGACGCTGCGCCTCGGCGCCACGGTCCCGGACGAGACCTCGTTCTTCGGACTGTTCGTGTTCGGCCTCTCGAGCCCGGGCATCTCGCTCGACTCCTTCGGCATGACGGGCTGCGTGCAGCACTCGTCGTATGAACTGTCCTACTTCCCGGTGTTCTTCACGCCGGGCCAAGGAATGTCGCTGCAGCTTCCGATCGCCTACGACATCGCCTACGGCATCGAGCTCTACTCGCAGGGTGCTGCGTGGTCGACGCTCAATCCGTTCGGCGTGATCGTCAGCAACGGTCTGCATCACGTAGTCGGCCTCTGATTGAGTCAGGATTGCCATGGGTTTGCGCGGCCGCACGGG
>CAIYFF010000086.1 GCA_903925435.1 uncultured Planctomycetota bacterium
GGGCTGAACACAAAGCAGCCATGCTCGCCCTTCTTCACGATCACGAGGGATGGGCCCATCGCGAGCACTGCCTTGCCCGCCTTGATGAGGTTGCTCTCACCCGTCAACTGCTTGACCTCTTGGTCGTTGACGATGATGCCGTGGATGCGCTTCATCAACGCGCAAAGTCCGTCGCGCTCGCGATCGATCCACAGGTCCATCGTGTCCGCGACGACGAACTCGGGGCTCTCCACTTGGTCCAACACCGACATCTGCGTCGCGGGCGCGCCGTTCGCGAGGAACACGAAGCGCGAGTTGCGGAACTTGGCAGGCACCTTCGGCTGAAAGTCTCCGAACGTGTTGAGCTGGACGTCGATCGTCGTGCGCGAGTTCATGTCCGCTGAATAGCGGCCATGCCAAGCGAAGGTCTTGCCAGGCTTCGTTTCGAGTCCGGAAAGGTCGATGCCGCGCGACTCCAGCAGAGTCCGATGCTCCTTCGGGAAGTCTTCGCCCACCACGCTCACGAGGCCAACAGGCGTGAACATGCGCGCGGACAGCGCGAAGTAAGTCGAAGAACCGCCGAGGCAGCGCTTCGCCTCCGCATGCGGGGTCTCGATGGTGTCGAACGCAGTGGAGCCGACGACGAGCAGATTCATGGGGCAAGCAGCATGGCGCGGGCTCCGCTCCCCGACAAGGCAGGCTTCTCGCAAACGCGAGTGGCGGGCATCGAAAGGGCGCGGACGCTGCTAGCCGCCCGCGTCTTCTCGTTGCTGCTCCGCCGCAATGTCCTGCTGCGTGACTCGATCGCGCCCGAACAACACGAGCAGGCCCGCAAGCAGCGACCACAGCGTCGTGTGCAATCGATAGAGAACCGAAAGAGCTACGGCGCGCGTCCCCATGGCCTTGGCGCCGGCTTCCAGCGATCCTGCTCCCGTGATGTACGAAGCGCCGTAGGTCGCGAAAAGCTTCTGGTAGAGCACTTCCCCAAGGCCCCAGCCATTCGGCATCAATGGCACCGCGCTGATGATGTTGATGACCGGAATGAGCACGAAGTACTCAGTCCATGGCATGCCGACCCCGAGAGCGTCGCCGATCCACACCACGCTCATCACGGACACGACGTGGTTCGCCACGCCAGCAAGCAGACTCGCCAGCACGACGTTCTTGTGTCCGCGATAGACGAACACCGCTTCATCGAGCATGCGAAGCACGTGCCCCAACTTCTTGGGCAAGCGCTCCAGCATCCACTTGAGGCGCACGAGGGCGCGAAGCCTCCGGCTGAAGGCGATTGCGAACAACAGAGCAAGCCCGCCGATGACCGACCAGATCGCGATCGCAAGTTCGCCGAATCGATCCAAGGCGAACAACACGACCACCGCGCCAAGGATTGCGAGCGATGCAAGGCCGAGCACGCGATCCACGATCACCGAAACCAACGCCGGGACGCGTTGGCCCGGACAGTGCTTCATGATGTAGATCGCCTTGATCAGGTCGCCACCCGTAGCTCCCGGCACCACCGTGTTGAAGAACACGCCGATCCACGTGAACCGGAGCGATTCGAGCAGCGTGACTTGCAGCCCGTTGACCCGCAGCAGCCACCACCAGCGAGCGCCAGCGACCAACACCGTGACGAAGTAGCACGCAGCCCCGAGCACGAACAACGTGACGTCAAGATTGCGCCAGTAGGTCAAGAAGCCAGGCGCCAGCTCGAGTTCGCTGCCGTCCGCCTGCTTGCCTGGTTGCAGCGTGCGCTCGTTCCCGCTGCTGTCGATGACCACGACCCGGTCTGAGGACCAGGCACCCCGGATCGACACCGTCTCCTCGACTGCCTCGCCCACTGCGCTCTTGGTCAAGAGACGGTCGTCCCACTGCACACTGCGGAACACGAGCGCCATCAGCCCGATGACGAGCAAGAACTTGACCACCTTCATTGCTGCCGAACGACTCATCGCACCCACTCTCCCTTCGCTCGAACTTTGCAGCGCGCGTCCGCGATGCTCGCCTGCTCGGTTGCCACTTGCGCCAACAGTGTCTCTGCAAACGCGCGTGCATCGACGCGCAAGTCCGACAGCGCTGCAATCCGAACCGGCGCGCCGCCATGGGATGCATTGACTGCGAAATGGATGAGGCAGCTCACCGGCGTGACGGTCGCAATCGAAATCGACAACTTGCCGTCACCCACGAACACATCGTCGCCAGAGCGGTGCGCAACGACATCGGGGTTCATGGAGCGCAAGACCTCGAGCGCCGAGGCGCTCAACAGTCGTTGCCGATGCACGCCGAGCAGCAGATCCACGTCGGAGAAGGACTCCCAGACGAAGTGCACCATGTCATCTGCGGCGATCCCTGGCCCGTCGATGTCCGCCAGATCCGCGATCTCGGAGCGCGACACGCTGCAGGGACCGCGAAACGCAACGAGGGCATCTCCGACGATGCCCGTCTCGCTGAGGATCCAGTGCGCGCTCAGCTGCGAGCCGTCGTAGGCAATGGTGCGATCGATCCAGCGGCAAATCACGGCAGGGTCCTCTGCTTGCGGTAGTCGTTCCACCACGAAGCAACCCAGTCCTCCCCATCGGGCGAATCCGGACTGGGGTCGGCGTTCTTGCGGCCGATGCAGAACGCGAGCGCCTCGCGCGCTGGGATCGCAGTCGGAGAGAAGAACGGGTCGCTATCGAGCGCCATTCGGACAAGGAACTCAGCAGGAGCCACTTCGTCCCATGCCTCGCGGCCCGCGATCTTCGCCGTGCGCAGCGCGCGCTCGCCCTGGAGTTGCCCGCACAAGTGAATCACCCGGAGCCGCAGAGCATCCGACTCTTCGAACTGGGGCTCGCCAGATTGGATCTGTTCGGGCGACGCGGCAATCAGGGCAAGCAGCAACGGCACGGAGTCGGCTCCGGCAGAGCGATGAAGCAACTCGATCGCGCAGAGACGCACTTCGCGAAGCTCAGGGCCGCGTCCTTGCGTCGCCGCGACGACCGATGCGCGCGCGGCATGAGCAAACGCAAGCTCAAGCGATTGGCGTGCGAACTCACGAAGCTCCGCTTGCTGCTCATCGGCATGAGCATTCGCAAGATCCGAGAGCAGCGCGAGCCGTTGACGCCAGGTCGCGAGCGGCCGCGAGCAAAGGCCCGCGATGGCAGCGCGATATGCGGCGTCGTCGGCCTCCTGCAGCGCCGCGCCGACCGGCGATCGAGCCGCTGGTCGAAACTTCGCGAACGCATCGCGCCATGCAGCTGCGCCATCCAGAAGCGCTGGCTTCGGGCCGAATTCGACGAGGCCATCGGTCAGTGCGATGCCCTGCGCGGAGGCAAGTTGCGCGAGGCCCTCCAGCGCCATGATCCGGTTTCGTGGCGACGGATCGAGTTCCGCGATTCGCACGAGGCGCTGGGCCGTTGCCGCGCGCCGTTCGAGCCGACCGCCCGCCTTCACAGGCAAGGCGCCAGCAAGCTCGCGCACATAGGCAGATGGATTCTCGAGTTCCCGATCTACGCGCTCCCCGAACAACGGGAGCAGGAACCAGCGGAACGGCGCCATCAACGACCAGCGCGCGATGCCCCAGGTCGCTTCGACCTCTGTGCGATACACGAGTCGCTCGTCGTCGCCGCTGCCCTCCACATCCACGGTGGCATCCAAGTCGCGGAGGATCTGGTCGTAGCTCAGATTGTGCACCGAGCACGCGCAGCTGAGCAGCCACACGAGCAGCACACCCCCGAGCCTGTGCGCCGCGTGGAACTCGGACTTCGCGTGGCCACGGCATTCGCTCGTATCGCTCACTTGGACAACCTCCGCCGACGATCTTCGACCCTCTCGCGCCGATACGCCGCGTCGGCAGCCCTGGCTGCGTCCACCGGGATCGTCGTCGAGGACTCGCTTTCCAATGCTGCATCGATCGCGAGGAACGCGCCTGCATCCTGCTCCGCGGCCAATGCTCCAACGAGCAACGCAACCCGATCCGTGACAGGCAGAGCTGCAGCCCTGCGCGCGCCAGCGCTGCGAACCGATGCATCTGGATCCGACAACGCCGCCGCGCAGAACTCTGCAAGCAATTCGGCGTCAACCTCGGCGGCTTCGACCGCAATTGCACGCAAGGGTGCAGATGCATCGCCGACCGCGATCGTGCAGGCAGATTGCGCAACCGCACCGCCGACGGGGAGAAGACGCTTCAACGCATCCAATCGAACTGCAGGCTCGGCCGCGCCACGCAGGTCTCCCAGCAGATCCCGCACGCGCATCGTGCGACCGGCGCTGCCCCGTTGGATGGAACTCTCCAACTGAGCCAGCTCCTTGTCCCGCTGTCGCATGTAGTCCGCTCCGTCCACCGTCTCACGCATTCGACGTATGCAGTCCTTCGCGATCGGGAACGAGGATTCGATGCAGCACATCTCCGCCAGCTCGTGCAACAAGCCCGGACCGAACGCAGCAGCGTCGCGATCGCGAAGTTGGCACAGCGTGTCGATCGCCTCGGCACGCCGACCGAGGTCACGCAGGACCCCAGCACGGGCCACCGAGAGCTCTGCGGACTGAGGAGTCTTCGTCATCGCAACCCGCAACGCCCGGAGCGCGTCATCATGCCGCTCTTCAGACTCGAGGATCGTCACGAGCAAGAGAGCGGACTCCACCACGTCGTTGCCGGACTCCAATCGTTGCCACAACTCTGCTTCCGCAGGCAACGCATCGGCTTGGACCGCGGCGTCATGCGCAACATCCGCGTCGACCAAGGTCGAAGAGGCCCCGCCAAACTCGCTCGGGGCCTCCGGCTTGGACGCCTCGCAGGCGCCTAGCAGCACACAGAGACTCGCGAGGGCCAAGCTTCGCATCGGCGCGGAGTTGTAGCGACCCCGTGCCATCACGCACCCTTGTTTTCTCCGGCGCAACCGCCAACGTCGCCGCATGACAACTGAGCCCGTGAACATCGATCGCATGCTGCACGCGCTGCGCGCTGCAGTGGACGCCACTCTCGACGCTGCTGCTTTTGCGTCCCAGCGCGCGGCATCGACTCAGCGCCCGAAGTTGCGCCGCAAGGGCCCCTTCGAGTTCGTGACCGATGTCGATGCCGCATGCGAACGACGCATTCGCAAGGCCCTGCTGGCTGCCATGCCAGATGCTGGATGGCTCGGCGAAGAAACCGGCAGCAAGAAATGCGACCGCGACCTGGTGTGGGTCGTCGATCCGATCGATGGCACGAGCAACTATGCGTGCGGCCTGCCCCATTGGGCGGTGTCGATCGCGTTGCTGCATCGAGGCATTCCTGTGGTCGCCGCGGTGTGGTCCGAACCGGAAGGCGCGCTCTACACGGCGATCGCGGGCCACGGAGCCATGCGCAATGGCGCGCCGCTGCGCGCCCCGAAGATGGCTTGGGACGACAAGGCCGTGGTCGGCTGCCAATGGCGACGGAGCACCAAGGCGCCAGCGATTCTCCCGGCCATCCAACAACAAGGCGCGCGCGTTCGCTGCTACGGCTCGACTGTCGTGCAGATGCTGGACGTGGCCAACGGTCGCCTCGTCGCCAACATCCAAGAACAGGGTCACCTCTGGGA
>CAIYFF010000087.1 GCA_903925435.1 uncultured Planctomycetota bacterium
ACGCCGGTCCCCGACGAGCCGAAGCACGATCCGCGACCGCTGTTCCCGCCGGTCATCGAGTCGACAACCATCCCGAAGCCCGCTGCTCCACAAGAGCCGCAACCAGCGCCAACGGCAGCGGCAGCGAAGCAAGTCACGTTTGCCGAACACGTGAAGCCCGTGCTGCAGACCTACTGCTGGTCGTGCCACGGCGACTCGAAGACGAAGGGCGATCTTGCGCTGCACACGCAGCAAGACATCGAGACGGGCGGCGAGAACGGCCCGGTCCTCACGAAGGGCAAGCCAGCGGAGAGCAGGCTCTACACGCACGTGGCACTTCCGCTCGACGACAAGCTGCACATGCCGCCGAGCAACAAGCCGCAACCGACGGCAGACGAGATCGAAGTGCTGCGCGCATGGATCGAACAGGGAGCGCCCTTCGGGCAAGCGACCGAGCCGCCTGCGCCAACGGAGGAAGGCAAGCAGCCCGTGGAGTCGCCTCGCATCGACGAAGCAAAGAAGTCCGCATCGGCGGCGATTCCCGCGTCTGCGCCGTGGACCATGGAGGCGGACGTTGCGATCGCGAATCTGCACAGCCAACAGATCCACGCAGCGCGCATCGCGGCGGATTCCAACGATCTCTGCGTCGACTTCGCAGCGGTCGCGATCGCGATGGATGACGCGTCCATCGCAGCGCTGCTGGCGCCGCTGCAACCGTGGATCGCAGACCTTGCGCTCGCGCGCAGCAGCGCTGGCGCGGCGACGATCGCTGCGTGCGCGGCGATGCCGCGTCTCCTCCGCCTCGACCTTCGCAGCACGAAGGTCTCGTCCGAACTCCTGGCTGCACTGCGCGCCCATGCGACGCTGCAAGAACTGGTGCTCGCCGACACCCCAGCTGACGACGCTGTGGTCGAAGCGCTGCTGGCGATGCCACGGCTTGCCGTTCTGTATGCGTGGAACACCAAGCTGAGCGAACGGGCGATCGCGCGACTCAGCCTCAAGCATGGCCTTCGCGTCGATGTCGGCGAGAGTCCCGTCGCGAAGAAGCCTGAGCAGAAGCCTGCAGATGGCGCACCCGCAGAGCAGCAGAAGCCTCGCAACACGAAGTGCCCCGTGAGCGGCAGCCCGGTCGACCTTCGCTACGTGGCGCTCGTCGACGGCAAGGCGATCGGATTCTGCTGCCCCAACTGCCCCAAGACGTTCTGGAGCGAGCCGGCGAAGTACCCGGTCGCGGACAACTGACGCGCAGTCAGCGCATGCCGCGCACGCGCAGCGCGCGCTTCAGCAACGGCGCGAGCCGTTCTGCTTCCGCGCGCCGCGCCTTGCGGTCGAACCCGAGCCCGCGCAGGAATCGAACGCAATCCTGCTGCGCGAACGCGGCGCCCGCTTGCGGATGACGCGCGAGGTAGCGGGCCATGCGCACGAGCATCGCATCGCGTCGCTTGGTCGACAGCGGCTTCTCGAACGAAGCGCGGTCGAGGTCGACGAGCGCCGCGCGCACCTTGTCGCCCTTCTCGACGACGAGCACGTTGTCGGGATGCAGATCGCGGTGCACGAGTCCGGCCTCGAACGCGAGCCGCACCGTGACCGCCGCGGCCTCGATCGCCCATCGCCGCGCAGGGCGATCGTCCGCGCAGAATGCGGGCAGCGTGCGCGCACCGGCGAGCTGTTCGGTCAACAACCGAAGCCGCCAGAAGGTGCGCCCCTTTCGTGCGAGCGCGGCCAACGGCACGACGGTCGGAACCCCCTCGCCACGCAGTCGCTCGATCGCAGCCAACTCCTCGCACACGCGACGCGGCCCCGGATAGCGATCGCCGAGCAGCGAGCGCAGCGCGCCGCCGCGACGGAATGGACGCGCGACCGCGCAGATGCCGTTTGGCAATTGCAGCAGGCCGACCCCGCCGCGCCCCTTGGCCTCGGCCAGCGGCGCAGGATCGCTCCATAGCGCATCCAGCCCGATCTCCGCGATGTCCGCGCGCACCCACGCGACTTCGTTGCGTGATCGCACCTCGAGGAATCCCGCCGGAACGGCCATGCGCAGTGTCGTAGGCGCGCAGTGGAGCGCACGCAAGCGCAGCTCCCCGACATGGGCAAGAAGCGAGGGGCGCGTCCGGCCGCGCCGTCGAGTTCCCTGTTTGCACGCGTGGACTCCGCCGCCAAGATCCTGCGCCGATGAACGGCGAGACCGCGCGCACCGAAGCCCCGCAGCACAGCGCAAAGACGCTGCCGCACGGCGCCCGCGTACTGCTCGTGCGCCTGTCCGCGCTAGGCGACGTTCTGTTCGCGCTGGAGACCGTGTCTGCGCTCGCGCACGCGCGACCCGACGTGCGCATCGACTTCCTCGTCGAGGATCGATTCGCGTCATTGCTGCAAGGACACCCGCAGATCGCGCACCTCCACGTGTTCCCGCGCAAGACGAAGCTGCGGATCCCGCAGTGCCTCTGGCGACTGCGGCAGACGCGCTACGACGCGGTGCTCGACCTTCACGGCATCCAGAAGAGCGCTCTGCCGGTGATGCTGACGAAGAGCAAGCGCAAGCTCGGGTACGCAGCCCCCGGTTCGCGCGAAGGCAGCGCGTTCGCCTACACCGAGCGAGTGCCCGTGCCGACGCCGCTGCCGCATCGCGCGGACATGGGCTACTTGTTGCTCGAGCGCCTCGGCATTCGTGCGCCGCGCACAAAGCCGATGCTGCCGGCAGTCGAGCCACCTGCTCGCTTGTTCCACGGATTGCCGCGACCGCTCGTGTTGCTGCACCCGGGCACGTCGGCGTTCGCGGAGTTCAAGCGATGGCCCGTCGAACGCTTTGCGCAACTCGCGACGCGACTCGCGGATCGCGGCCTCGGCGTCGCGATCAGCTATGGGCCATCGGAGCAAGCGTTGGCCAAGCCCATCCTCGATGCAGAACCGCGCGCAAGAGCCATCGACGGCGCTGCGCTCTCCCTGCGCGGGCTCGCCGGCGCAATGCGGCACGTGGACTGCGTGGTCGCCGCCGACACCGGCCCGCTGCACATCGCGGCAGCAATGGGCGCACATTGCGTTGCGCTGTTCGGCCCAAAGGACACGTCGCGGTATGGCCCGCGCTCGTTCGACGCGATCGGCCACGAAGTGCTGTTCTTCGACGTGCCATGCCGCCCTTGCACGTTGCGGGATTGCGTGAGCCCGCAGTGCGTGCTCGGACTCACGGTCGACCGGGTCGAACAAGCCGTCCTTCGCCTGCTGCAGAGGAAGCACGGATGAGACCGATCCCGACGACCGTCATTCGTCACCCGAAGGAGAAGATCCGGAAGTGCTCGCTGCGGTTCCTCCACGAGCGGCCCGAGATGACCTTCTTGCGCGGCAACCCGGGATTCGTGTTCGACGCCACAGGCTTCACGCTGCTTGCTGTCGATGCCGAACCTCTGTCGACCAAGGACAACGAGCGGCCGCTCTTGCTGCTCGACTCGACTTGGCGCTGGTTGCCGCAATTGCTCGCATGCGTAAGCGGCGAACCGATTCACCGCTCGATCCCGGGCAATGTCCGCACTGCCTATCCGCGCATCAGCAAGGTGTTCGAGGACCCGGAGGCAGGGCTCGCGTCGATTGAAGCGCTCTACCTCGCGCGCAAACTCCTCGGCGACGACGACCCGTCATTGCTCGATGGGTATCACTGGAAGGACCAGTTCCTGCAGAGCCTGCAGCAGAGTTGAGCAGGGAACGGCGGTAGCATCCCGCCGCCATGCAGCAACCGCACCAAGCACAGGGTTTTGACGATGCGCGCCTCCGCGAAGCGAACGCGCGCTATTGGCGCAGCAATCAGCGCATCGTGTTCGCGCTGCTGCTCGCGTGGGCGCTGATCTCGATCGGGTGCGGGATCCTGTTCGCAGAGTCGCTCAATGCATGGTCGATCGGCGGCTGCCCGCTCGGCTTCTGGTTTGCGCAGCAAGGCTCGATCCTCGGCTTCGTGCTGTTGATCCTCTGCTACGCGGTCTTGATGGCGCGACTCGACCGACGACACCGCAAAGACCTCGCTGAGATCGCGGGCTCACGCGCGGAGGACGCGCAATGACGCTGCGCGATTGGACGCTGCTCATCGTCGGCGGGACGTTCGCGCTGTACCTCTACATCGCATGGCGCGCGCGCGTGCGCGACACGAAGGGCTTCTACGTCGCAGGCCGCGGCGTGCCGTCGATCTGCAACGGAATGGCGACCGCGGCGGATTGGATGTCGGCGGCGTCGTTCTTGTCGATGGCGGGGATGATCTCGTTCCTCGGCTATGCCGGCGGCGTCTACCTCATGGGCTGGACCGGCGGATTCGTGCTGCTGTCGCTGCTGCTCGCGCCCTACCTGCGCAAGTTCGGCCACTACACCGTGCCGGACTTCGTCGGCGACCGCTTCGAATCCAAGATCGCGCGACTGTGCGCCGTCTTCTGCGCGCTGTTCATCAGCTTCACGTATGTCGCGGGCCAGATGCGCGGCGTCGGCATCGTGTTCGCGCGCTTCCTCGAAGTGGACGTCGACGTCGGCGTCGCGATGGGCATGGCGATCGTGTTCGTCTACAGCACGCTCGGCGGCATGAAGGGCATCACGTGGACGCAGGTGGCGCAGTATTGGGTGCTCATCACCGCGTTCTTGGTGCCGGCGATTGCGATCAGCATCCAACTCACGGGCAACAGCATTCCGTCCGTAGGCCTGTGCAGCGACTTGCAGTCCGAAGGCATGCCACTGTTGGCGAAGCTCGATCAAGTGAGTCGCGACCTCGGCTTCTCGTCCTACACCGAGCCTTTCGTCGGAGACTGGAGCCAGTTCGACGTCGTGTGCACCGCGCTCGCGTTGATGGCGGGCACTGCAGGACTGCCGCACGTGATCGTGCGCTTCTACACCGTCAAGAACGTCGCGGCCGCGCGATGGTCTGGCTTCTGGGCGCTGCTGTTCATCTCGGCGCTCTACCTCACGGCGCCTGCGACCGCCGCGTTCGCGCGCTGGCACTTGATTGACTCGCTGCACGGAAAGACCGAAGCGCAGCTGCCGCAGTGGTTCACGAGTTGGCGGACCACAGGGCTCATCGCATGGCTCGACGATGGCGACGGCATCGTCGAATACCACGGCAAGGCGAAGGCCGACGAGAACGAGATCTACCGCATCGGCCCGCTCGGCAAGGCGGAGTTCGCGGCGATGACCGACGCGCATCGAGCATGGCTCGACAGCAAGGCGCAACGCGGCGCCGATGCGCGCATCGAACTGCGCAAGAAAGGCCTCGACGCACCGGATGCAGACATCCTCGTGCTCGCCACGCCAGAGATGGCAGGGCTCGCCAACTGGATCATCGCACTCGTAGCGGCTGGCGGACTCGCAGCCGCGTTGTCGACGGCGTCAGGGCTGTTGCTCGTCATCAGCAGCAGCGTCGCGCACGACCTCTACTACCGACTCATGCGACCATCGGCGAGCGAAGCGCAGCGACTGCGCGTGGGCCGCGCCACGATCGGCGTCGCCGTCGTGATCGCCGGCGTGATCGGCATCTTCCCTCCGGGCTTCGTGTCGCAGGTCGTCGCGTTCGCATTCGGGCTCGCGGCATCCAGCTTCTTCCCAGTGCTCGTGCTCGGCGTGTTCCACAAGCGCGTCGGCACGGTCGCAGCGATGGCAGGCATGCTGACGGGCCTCGCGTTCACTGCGACCTACATCCTCGGCAACCTCTACTTCGGCATACCGCGTTGGTTCTTTGGCGTGGGCCCGCAAGGCATCGGGGCCATCGGCATGCTGCTCAACTTCGCAGTCGCGTTGCTGCTCGCGCCGATATGCAAGCCGCCGTCGGTGGCGGTGCAGAAGCTCGTCGAACAGATCCGCGAGCCCGAAGGCGCAGGCCCTTCGGTCGACATCGACGCCGCGCCAGAACACTGAGGTCCGCTGCGGCAGCGAACACAGGACGTCAGAAGCGACTTTGCGTCAGAAGCGACTTTGGCGCCGAGGGTCCGTCATCGGCCACACGCCGTCTTCCTGCAAACGCGCGACGAGCACCTTCTGGTCCGTTGACCGCGCGAACGCGACTTCCTTCTCCGTTGCGCCGACGAGCAGCAGCCATTCGACCTTGCCTGAGGGCAACTCGAACTCAGGCTCGCAGTGCGACGGCGCCTCGCACAAGGCCCACGTGATCGCGCCATCCTTGGTCCCGTCGATCGCGCCGCCGAGCGGAATGCGTTGGGCTGGACCAAGCGGCTGCCCCTGCACTGCGCCCGTCGCGACGAGCAGTTGCCACGCCATCAGGTGATGCAGCACGGAGATCGCCCAATCGGCGCGCTGCGGCGTGCAGATCATCAACTCGAAGCCAAGGCCGGAGAACCCTGACGCATCGCGACCGGGCTCGTCCAGGTTCCACGGATTGCTGAGTCCCGACGTCACGTAGCAGAAGTGCGCGCGCGAATCGGTAGGCGGGCACGCGAACACTCCGTGGTGCAACCATCCGGGATGACGCGGCGTCTGCTTGAGCCGCGCGTAGTGCGCAGCCGTGGCGGGATACACGCCGTCGCCGAGGTTTCCGAACTGCTGCTTGTAGGCGCGGTCTTCGCGGTCCGCCCAGACGGACTCAAACCACGACTGCCATGCGTCCTGCGGCGATCCAGCGCTGCTCATCGGGGAGAGACTCGCCGCTCGGTGCGCGCACCGCAACAGCGAGGGCCAACTCCTGGGATCGCAGGCAGGATGCCCAAGGCAACGCGTTGCTAGACTGCGACTCGCATGAAGCGCGCCGAGAAAGCAGACCGGATCCAAGCGATCCTCGACGCGCGCTTTCCCTCACCTGCGGTCCCGCTCCACCACTCGGACCCGTTCACGCTGCTGGTCGCGGTGCTGCTGTCGGCGCAATGCACCGATGAGCGCGTCAACCAGGTCACGCCCGGACTGTTTGCGCTCGCGCGCACGCCGGACGAGATGCAGCGCGTCTCGGTCGCGAAGATCCTGTCGGCGATCCGCTCCTGCGGCCTCGCGCCACAGAAGGCAGAAGCGATCGCAAAGACCAGCGCGCTGCTCGTCGAGCGGCATGGCGGGCAGGTGCCGTGCGACCAAGAGGCGCTCGAAGCGTTGCCAGGCGTCGGCCACAAGACCGCGAGCGTCGTGCTCGCGCAGGCCTTCTCCGTGCCCACGTTTCCGATCGACACGCACATCCATCGACTGGCGTGGCGATGGGGACTGTCGAACGGCAGCAGCGTCGAACGGACCGAGCGCGACCTCGTTCGCACGTTCCCCAAGGAGCATTGGAACAAGCTCCACCTGCAGATCATCTGGTTTGGGCGCGCGCACTGCCCGGCGCTGCGCCATCAGCCGGATGCGTGCCCCATCTGCGTGTGGGCCATGAGCAAGGCGCGCCGCGCCGCAGAAGCTGCGGGCAAGCGGCGCAGTGGAAACAGGGGCTAGCGGGCAGAGCGGCGCGCAGGCGTCTACTTGCGCGGTGTCGGCTTCTTCTGCGTCAGCTTCTTTGGCGGCGTTGCTGGCTTTGGCGCTTCTTCCGCGGCTGCTTGCTTGCGCTTTGACTTGCCAGCGAACGCAACCGCAACGACATCGTCGAACGTCTTCGCGTAGTGGAACGTGAGGCCCTTCACGAGATCGGCCTTCAACTCCGCGACATCGGGCTCGTTGCCAAATGGCAACAGCACATGGCTGAGGCCAAAGTTCTTCGCCGCGAGCACCTTCTCGCGCACGCCGCCAATCGGCAGCACTTCGCCGACGACGGTCAGCTCGCCGGTCATCGCGAGGTCCATGTTGGCCGCGCGCCGAGTGAGGAAACTCAGCATCGCAGTGGCGATCGTGATGCCCGCAGACGGGCCATCCTTGGGGATCGCACCGGCTGGGAAGTGCAGATGCAGGTCGGTCTCCGCGACCGCCGTGAGGTCGATGCCAAACGCGTCTGCGCGGCTCTTGAGGTAACTCAGCGCAAGGCGCGCGGACTCGGACATCACGTCGCCGAGGCTGCCCGTCGTCTGAAGTCCGCCCTTGCCCTTGCTGCCGGTCACCTCGACGTAGAGCACGTCGCCGCCGAACGGCGTCCACGCGAGTCCCTGCACGACGCCAGGAATGCGCTGCGTGCGGCGCTCATCGGCTCGGTGTTTCTGCTTGCCGAGCATCTTCTCGGCTTCTTGCGGACTCAGCTGCTTGGGACCAGGCCCGCCCTTCGCGACGTCGAGCGCAGCCTTGCGGCAGAGTCGCTGCACGACGCGATCGAGCCCGCGCACACCGGCCTCGCGCGTGTGCTCTTGCACGATGCGCTTCATCACCGCGGCAGGCACCGAGAGGTTCTTCTTCTGCAAGCCGTGGCGTTCGAGTTGCTTTGGCAGGATGTGCCGCAACGCGATCTGCACCTTCTCCTCCAGCAAGTAGCCGGGGATCTCGAGCACTTCCATTCGATCCCGCAGCGGCTCGGGGATCTGCGACAGCACGTTGGCCGTCGCCAAGAACATCACCTTCGACAGGTCGAACGGCACGTCGAGGTAGTGGTCTGAGAAGGCGTGGTTCTGCTCGGGATCGAGCACTTCGAGCAACGCCGAACTTGGATCGCCGCGGAAGTCGCTGCCGAGCTTGTCGACTTCGTCGAGCAGCATGACTGGGTTGTTGCTGCCGCAGGCCTTGAGCCCTTGCAGGATGCGCCCAGGCATCGCGCCGACGTAGGTGCGGCGGTGGCCTTTGATCTCTGCTTCGTCGCGCATGCCACCGAGCGAGAAGCGCCAGAACTTGCGCCCCATCGCGCGCGCGATGCTGCGACCGAGGCTCGTCTTGCCGACGCCGGGCGGGCCTGACAGGCACAGAATCGAGCCCTGGTGCCCAGGCTTCAGTTTGCGCACGGCGAGGAACTCAAGGATGCGATCCTTGAGCTCTTCGAGGCCGTAGTGGTCCTCGGCGAGGACCTGCGCTGCATGCGCGAGATCGGTGTCGTCGGTCGTGCTCGAGGACCACGGCAAGGACCCGATCCAGTCGAGGTAGTTGCGGATCACGCCGTACTCCGCGGACTCGTTGGGCGTGGTCTTGAGCCGCACCAACTCCTCTTCGGCTCGCTTCTTCGCGGCTTCGGGCAGCTTGGCCTTCGCAATCGCCTCTTCGATGCGCTGCAACTCAGCGCTGCGCGGGTCCTTCTCTTCGCCGAGTTCGCGGCGGATCAGCTTGAGCTGTTCGCGGAGGAAGTAGTCCTTCTGGGCCTTCTCGGCCTTGCTGCGAACTTCGCTCTGGAGCTTGCGGTCGATCTCCGCGAGTTCCACTTCGGACATGACGAGTTCGAGCACGAGCTGCAGTCGCTGCTCGACGTCCGCCGTGGCGAGCACGCGCTGACGGTCCTCGGTGTTGCGCACGACACCGCCTGCGAAGTCGGCAAGCTGCGAAGGCTCCTCGACGTTGAGCAGCGTGGTCGCGAATCCAGGATCCATCTGGTCCTGCATCTCCGCGAGCTTGCGAAGGTTCTGCTGCAGCAAGCGCGCGAGGGACTCGGCCTTCTTGCCCTGCGCCGGGATCTCGACGATCTCCTTCACTCGGACGACGAGATGCGGCTTTTGGCGCACCGCCTTGATGCGACGCGCGCGTCGCAACCCTTGCGTCATCGCCGACATGTTGCCGTCGGGCAACCGCAGCGTCTTGAGCACGCGAGCGATCACGCCCTCCTCGTAGAGGCCGTCGATCGTGGGGCTCTCCTCTTCGGGATCGCGCTGCAGCACGACGAACAGGTGCCCGTTGTGCGCCTCGGCCTTCGCCACGATCTCGCGCGACTGCGGCGAGTCGAGCAATAGCGGCATCATCAGCGACGGGAACGGCACGGCGCGACGCAGCGGGAACGCGAACATCGTGTCCGGCACCTGCTGCTGCACGACGACGCGCCCGGCGTCCTCCGTCAGTGCTTCCACCACCACGCTCGGGTTGGCGTTTTGCGTCTCCTCGACGACTTGGGGATCCTTGGGATCTCCGTCCTTGTGCATGCAGCGGTTGTAAACCACGGCACAAGGGCTGCGAGCAGTTTCAGCGGCGCGGAGCACGCCGAGATCGCAGCACCCGGCAACCCGAAAGAGATGCAGGGGACGACGCCGTGCCTGCCCGACAACGACATCGCCCCCTGCGGAGAAGAAAAGGGTGCACGGCCCCGCGCAACGCGCGCGGGGATGCCCGCCGCCGACTCCTGCCTGCCCCATTATCTGAGGGAGTCGGCGGCGAACCGTGGTCCGTGCACCCAAGCGACCCGGCCCGTCTTGCGACGAACCAGACCGCGTTGCTGGTTGTGGAAGAGCGAAGTTCAGCGCGTGCTGAGCACACGCAAACGAACGAGCGAAGAGCCGTCGGCGGCGGGTTCCACGTCGACGATGCCGGCGTGGATTGCAGGGAACTCGGCCGAGGCCGCCTGGCCTGATGCCGTGCCCGACTTCGCTGCGACATCGCGAAGGTCGAGATGGAAAACGCCGCCGTGCTCGTCACCGGTCGATCCCGCAAAGGCGCGCGTTGCTCTCGCAAGCGCCGCGTCGACTTGGGCGCGCGAGCGAACGCGTTCCCGTTGTGCAGCCTGCATCGCGGCGATCGCTTCGGTGCGCTGCGCAAACACGAGCCATACGCCCACAGGGGCAAGATGCAGAGGGTCGTCGCTGCCAAGCGCGCGAAGGTCGATCGACGAACCGGCGCGCAGGGCAGGTTCGCCGTCCTTGCGCAGCGCGGCAGCGAACACGCCAGCGATCTCTGCGGCGGCCTTCTTGCTCTGCGCTTGCAGCGCGAACACCGAAGCCAATTCGCGGCGATCATCGGCCAGCATCACGAGCTGCATCGAGCCGTGGCGACCTAGCCCCCTGCAGCACGTGGCGCAGATCGACGCCGCGTTCCTGGCACGAATGGTCGATGCGTTGCGCGAATCCGCGGCCGTCTGGCCCCTCTTGCCTGCCGTCGCGCCCTGCGTGCGGACGACGACCATCGTGCGGATGGTCGCGACCATGGTCGTCGTGTTCGTGGCGCTCGGAGGCGCTGCGATCCAGCGACAGCGCTCGCAACACGCGAGCCGCGTCGACGGCGAAGACAAAGCCGCCCATGCCGCCCGCAGGAACCTCGCCGGCCATCTGGCGCACGGGCGCATTCGCCACCGCGCCGAGCCAACCGTCGAGTTCGCCCTTCTGCATCGCAACCACGATCTGCGACCGAAGCGAATCAGCCGAGGGTTCTGCAGGACGTCGATCGCCTCGGTGCGGAGCCACGGTTGCAGCAAGCGCGTCTGCCTCTGCCAACCCGGACCATCGCAACACCGATCCAGCAAGTCCGACGAAGCGCTGGATGTGCGCGCCACACCGAGGCACGTCTGCGAAGACCTGCATCGATTGGGGATCGGGCTGCAGCTCGCTCGTGAGCCGCACATAGCGCGGATCGGTCGCAAGGCAGCGCGGCCTCGCGGCCGTGCCGGAGTCCATCGCTTCGTCGAGCCCGCGCGCATAGTTGGAAACCAACAGTTCACGGCCGCGCACCGCGACCTCGACTGGCATCGATGGCTGTGCGGATGGCTCGCAGGATTGGACGAGCACGTAGGTCTTTTGGCCCGCGAGCACGCGCTCGGGACGCGCCACGGAGACGTCCGCAAACAGCGACTCCAAGCGCCTGGCGTCGGCCTCGGACAACTGCGTGCGCAAGACGACCAACGGAGTGCCCGCTGCGTCCGCGGAGACGCCGGACGGCATCACGCCCAAGATCGCCACTTCGACTTCGCCGGCAGCGCGCCCGATCAATCCGTGCACGAGCGCGGCAGCTTCGGCCGCGCCGCCATCGAGCAACGACAGCGACGAAATCAGGTCGAGCACGGCGCTGCGGCCATCTGCCCCGCGACAAGCCTGCGCGTCGAACGCGGCATAGGCGATCGGTCCGGCGATGCACTCGCGCAGGCGCGGACCGGCCTCGCTCTGGGCATGAAGCCCGAACGAGAGGCACGAAATCAGCAACGCCTGCAGCCGCAGCATCGCGCCCGCCTTCGCAACGGACATGCCGAGCGCCACACCGCAACTCTCCTGGGGCCACTCCACCACCGACCGCGCGCAGATGGCACGCTCCTGCGCATGTGTGCATGAGTTGCACACATGCGCAGCCGTTTCTGGTCAGGCCTGCTGGTGCGCGGCGTGCGCCGCTTCGACAGCGGCCCGCCGCTGCTTCACGATCTCAGCTTGGATCGCAGCGGGGACCTGCTCGTAGCGGTCGAACTCCATGCGGAACGAGCCTTCCCCCGCCGTCATCGACCGCAGCTGCGTCGCGAAATCGAGCAGCGAGGCCAGCGGAGCCTCGGTCTCGATGTGCTGCACATCCTCGTCGGTCGACATGCCGAGTAGCCGGCCGCGCATGCCGGACAGGCTCGCAGCCACATCGCCGGTGCACCGCTCCGGCACGTGGATCTGCATGCGCATGACCGGTTCCAACAGCACAGGCCGCGCCTTGGCGAACGCATCGGCGAACGCTCGCTCCCCCGCGATCTGGAAGCTGAGTTGATCGCTGTCGACGTCGTGGTGCTTTCCGTCGTGCAGCTCGAAGCTGACATCGACGACCGGGAACCCAGCGAGCGCGCCGCGCTGCAGGAACTTGCGAGCGCCCTTCTCGACCTCCGGCACGAATTGGCGCGGCACCGAGCCACCCACCACCGCATCGACGAACGCAAAGCCTTCGCCACTCTTCAACGGCATCACGCGACCGAACACTTCGGCAAACTGGCCGCGGCCGCCGGTCTGCTTCTTGTGGCGATGATGGCCCTCCGCGCGAGCTGTGACCGTCTCGCGGTATGGGATCGCAGGAGCTCCGCTGTCGACTGCGACCTGCCAACGCCGATGCATGCGCTGCAACTGCACTTCGAGGTGCAGCGGGCTCATGCCATCGAGCAGCAGTTCGCCTGTGTCGCGATCGCGGCGATGCAGCAGCGTCGGATCCTCGGCGCAGAGCTTCTCGATCGCGCTGCCGATCTTGGCTTCGTCCGCGCGGCTCTTCGGCCATACGTGCCGCGAGTAGCACGGGGCAGGGAACGCGGGACGCGGCAAATCGAGCAATGCGCCTTCCACCGCCACGGCATCGCCGATCGCAAGGTCCTCGACCTTGGCCACCGCGAACAACTCGCCGGCAACGACGCGATCGATGTTCTCGGCGTCCTTGCCATTGCCTTGCACCAGATGCGCTGCCACGAACGGCTTGCCGGTCCGCACCACAACGAGTGATTGACCGGCGCGCACGGCGCCGCGCAGACAGCGCATGTGCGCCAGCCGACCGAGGAACGGATCGACGACGACTTTGTAGACCTGCGCCAAGAACGCGCCGTCCTCGCGCGCTTCCACGGGTTCTTCGAACTTGCGTTGGCCGCGCTTGCTCGCAAGCCGAGGCTCGCACGCAAGCGAGGATGGCGCATGCTCGGCGAGGAACCGCAACCATGCATCGACGCCAATGCCGCGAATCGGGTCGACCGCGAACACGGGCACGAGCTTGCCGCTGGCCATCGCTCGCGCGAGGTATTGGTCGAACTCTGCCGCGTCGAGGTGGCCCTTCTCGAGGTAGTGCGACAACACCGTGTCGTCGACCTCGGCTTCGTCCTCTTCGATCCAGTCGTGGTATTGGTCGGCACGCGGGCTGTGGTGTGTGAGCACGTCGCGGATGGCTTCGAACTTGGCCCCGACTGCGACTGGATAGGTCACAGGCGCCACTGCATGGCCCAACGTGGTGCGCAGGGATCCGATGAACGCGTGAAAGTCCGTGCCGTCGTGATCGAGATGCGTCACCACGATCGCGCGCGCGCGCCCAGCCTCGCCCGCTGCTCGCCAGAGTTGGCGCGCATGGAATGACAGCGGGGTAGCAGCGCTGACGACGAGACACGCGATGTCCGCGCAATGGAGCGCGCTGATTGCATCCGCAACGAAGTCAGGATGGCCCGGCGTGTCGAGCAGCTGGACGCGCACGCCATGGACATCGATGCGATGCAGGTGCGAGACCAGCGTGTGCTTGCGCTCCTTCTCCTCCGGCTCGAGTCCATTCCCCCCCACATCCACTGCGCCGCGCAAACCCGGGCCCTTGGCGGCTCGCAGCATCGCCTCCACCAGGGATGTCTTGCCGCTGTGTCCGTGTCCGATCAGCGCAATGGTGCGCAGGTCTTCCGTTCGAGATGCCATGTGCCGCTCCGCTAGGTGCCTGGCAGCTGCGGCGCGTGCACACGCGCATCACCAACTGCCAACACGACAACGGCGGAGATACGGCTCTGCTTTGCGCCCCCTTGAGCGCAAACGAAGCCGCCGCAGTGCGCAGATCAAACTGCGACTGCGGCGGTGCGCTGGCGCGGGTTCTGGCCCCAAGACGCGGCGGCCTTCATCAGACCGCTCGTCCGCTCACTGACGAGCGGGGACGATCTCGACGCGACGGTTGCGCTCCTTCGAGCGCGAGTCACGCGGATCGAACTGGCCGTAGCCGACGATCACAATGTGGTCCTCGGGCACGCCCTGCTCCGCGAGGAAGCGAGCGACCGCGTTGGCGCGCTTGGCCGACAGTTCGCGGTTGTCGAGGTACTTGCCCTTCGTCTTGACGATCGGATCGGTGTCCGTGTGGCCCTCGACGTAGATCTTGCAGTCGGCGTAGTCGCGACGCAGGACCGTGACGATCTTCTTCAGCACGGTCGACGCGCTGGTCTTCAGGCGATCGCTGCCCGAGTCGAACGTGACCGTGTCGTCGACGCCGATCGACAGGCGACCCTTGCGGTAGTCGACCGTGACATCGCCGCCGAGTTCATCCTGGAGGCCCTTGGTGTTGGGGTTGACGAAATCTGCATTCTCGCCAGCCGGCGCCGACGGAGTCGCGCGCTGGTTGGTGAGCTGGCGCTCGAGGTCGTCCTTCTCTGCGCTGAGCGCGGAGACGCGGCCGTTGAGGTTGCGGATCTCGGTATCGCGATCGCGAAGCAGATCCTGGTAGCGAGTCGTGCAGCTGCCCAACAGGGTCAGCGCGACGAGTGAGACAAGCGTCTTGGCAAAACGGAACTTCATGGGTGCCTCCCTATTGTGGATTCATCCGTTGCGTCGTCCGCGACGGACGACCAGAACAAGTGCGAGAAGACTGACGAGTGACGCGCCCCCGACGATCGGAAGAGCGAGCGGTGAAGTGCGCTGCCACTCGGGCCAGGTGTAGAACACGAACTCGCGCAGCGCGGGTTCGAAGAACATTACGAGCACGGCCCCGATCGCAAGGAACGGGCCGAACGGGATCTTGGATTCGCGCGTGATCGCTTGCTGCAGCATGCCGCCCACGGCTCCGAGCACGCAACCTAAGAAGAAGGTCCACAACGCGCCCTGCCAACCCAGGAATGCGCCAATCGCGCCGAGGAACTTGACGTCCCCAAATCCCATCGCGTCCTGCCGGAACAGCTTGCCGCCCAGCACATGGACCACGTAGCACGAGCCAAAGCCCACGGCCAGGCCAAGAGCGCTCGCAAGGATGCTGTCGAACTCCGGCGACAAACCGCTGCCGAGCGTGCCCGCATAGCCCGGTGCCAAGAACGCGACGAGCGTCGGCCCGAGCCACATCATCGGAATGTTGAGCGCATCGGGCAGGATGCGGTGATCCCAGTCGATGAACGAACTCGCGATCAAGAACGAGACGAACGTCGCATCGAAGATCGCAGGCAACAGCAGCGATGCATCCATCGCGCCCTGCAGCAGCAACGGTCCGTGCGCTGAAGGTCGCAACGCAACCAACACGAACATCACTGCCGTGAGCAACTCGACGAGCGGATAGCGGATCGAGATGCGCTGCTTGCAGCATCGCGAACGACCGCGCAGCAACAACCAACCCATCACGGGGATGTTGTCGCGCCACGAGATCTGCGCACGGCATTGCGGGCAGTGCGAGCGTCCGCCCAACGAGCGCTTCGTTGGATCCTCTTGCGGCAGTCGATAGATGACGACGTTGAGGAACGAGCCTATGCACGCGCCGAATCCGGCTGCGGCAAGCTCGTACGCAGGAAACGCCATCTTGAAACCGACCCACGATCGCCATGTGCGGCGAACACCAACAGAGATCCCGTCGCCGCGAATTGCGTAACGCTCGACTCGCTGACCGGCGGTGAGCTGCGACTGGGAGGCGGAAGCTTACGAACGACCCCGAAGCTGTCCAGATGCAAGAAACAGCCATTTGGAGGCCGTCCGTGCACAGTTATCAACAACCGGCCAAATCCGGGTCCGGGTCAGCGATCGAGCACGCGGACGGACAACAACTCCGGCAGCGGCTCACCGCCGCGAAGTTCTGCCTGCAGCCTCAGCCGAAGGAAGGAGCCGGCTGGCACATCGATGCGCTGCCCATCTGCGGCATCTCTCGGCGCCGACGCGCGGATCGGGTCCAAGTCCGGGATGCCGCGGCGCAGCGGGTCGTGCGGAGCGAACTGCCATAGCGTTCGGATGCCCGCAGCACCGTTGCGGATGCGCAGGACCGTTGCGGGTCGATCGAACGGGAGTGCCAGGAACGGCGACCAACCCACCGCAGTCACGGCAGCGCCCTCTGGCAACCCGGGCTCGAGCCGAATGCGCACAGGAACGCACCCTGGAGGGACCGGGCTTGCGAGCAATCTGCCATTCTCGGTGGCAAGCACCGAGCCCGGCGGCACGGTGCCGGATACCCGGATCCACCCCGCCGAGACCAGCGCCACAGCCACGGATCGCCCTTCCACCGCAGCCGCAATGCGGCCAGCGACGGAGATGCCGCTCGCCGCCGTCACGGTGAGCGACGCCTGCTCCGCCAAAATGCTCGGCTCGACGAGGGCTGGAAGCGGCGGCATCGGGCGGTCTGGAGCCAGCGCCAGCAACGATCCCGCGATCGACGCATGGCCAACCGCAGACAACCGCACGGGACCGTCGCGGCAGTCCACATGGACGGTTACGCCGGCGGGGATGTCGATCGCAGAAAACTGGAAATGCGAGCCGTTCTCGACCCGAACGCTGCCGTCGCCAGGATCGAACGGATGGCCTGTCTTGAGCACGAGGTCGCGCGTTGGACGAAGGATCCCGAGCGCACCGTTGCCGGCCTCCTTGCGCACCAGCGGACGGACCGTGCGACGGGCGGTCACTTCGAATGCAGGAGCGGCCAAGTCGGCATCGCTCCAGACCTGCGGGTCCTCCGCGGTCGGCCACTCGGCGACGGCCACCGAAACGCCAGCAACCACGTTGCACCAGACCACCTGCACCGGGGCCGCCCTGCCGGCGTAGTCCTGCAGCGCGGATGGTCCTGCCACGAGCCGAATGCCCATGAAGTCCTCGGGTTCGAGCGGGATCAGCCGATCGGTCCCCACCGTTCGCACCACGCTTCGGAACTCGAGTTCGACAGAGCAACCGCGGAACTCATCGGTCGGCTGCTTCGGCAAGAGCCGGACTGCCGTTGGCTCGATGCGCTCGATCTCTGACGGCGCTGCCCCTCG
>CAIYFF010000088.1 GCA_903925435.1 uncultured Planctomycetota bacterium
CCGTTGTCGCTGACGTTCGCCGGCGACGATCTGCACGTGCGCGCGTGAGCGCCGTGCGCGGCGCGAGTCGGCGTTGCATGCAGGCGAGTGCAGACTCGCCTTTGGGCAAGTCGGCTAGCCATGGCTGCGCCCGTTCGCGTTCAGCGGTTTAGTCGGACTTGCTCGAAGTCGTAGACGCCCGAGTCGAGGGCGAAGCCAAACCGGCAGTTGCGCACCGGCGTCGTGAGCAAGGCCTTGCCGTCGAAGGACACGGTGGCTGCGACCTGGCCTTCGGCGATCGTCGTGCGTTCGATCCGCAGCGAATGCGCGGTGAATCCTGCAGGACCGACCCCTGCTGCGCCGCCCGCTAGGTTCGTCCAACCTTGCTTGGTGCGACGCTGCACGTGGTAGGAGCCTTCCGTCATGAACAGCAGGACGGTGTGGTCATCGTGGTCGATCCAGTCGAGCAACGCGCCAACGCGGCCGGGCTGCCCCTTGCGGTCCACCCGGAACTCCAAGGAGTTTGCCTCTTCGCGGGTCGTCGCCACGGAGATGTAGTTGGGGGCGGTGCCGCGGAGTGTCCATGTGCGATGCCCGGTCTTCTCGTCCGTGTCCACACGACGCGTTTCCCACTGGTTGATGACGGGAACAAACGGCTCTTGGGACCGGGCAACGGAGTCACGCAACTTCTCGTCGAAGCGCTTGTAGCTGCCGAAGGCAGTGTTCCATTCCTCCGTCGAGAGCGCGACTCCCTTGTCCAACTGCGAGCGCAGCGAGAAGAGCGCGCGTCGATACGACGGTTCGCTTTGGATGACGCGCATGGCTTCGCAGTGGATCGCCGAGTCGTCCTTGTCTGTGGGCGTGATTAGCTTGCGGTAGTCGAAGTCGGGTTCCCTGAGTCGCGCCAGCGCGATGGATGCCTGATTCTCGAGCGTCAGGGCCGGAGGGACGCCGATCTGGATGCGTTCTCCGTCCCATGCGTGATTGGAGAGGTAGTTCACTGTTCCGAGGCGATACCAGTGGCTGGCCATCTTCTTGTGCCCGGTGAGGTGCGCCATGAACTGGTGCGCGCACATCTGCAGCATCAGCTTCCGCGTGAACCAGTCGGTCGGTTGCCGGTAGAAGAAGACCGCCTGGGTCTTCCAGCAGTAGTTGCCGCCTGCGGGGCCAAGGTAGGTTCCGCCTACTTGTTCCAGGCCGGCCTTCCACTGGTCCTGGTCGTCATAGAGGTAGACCCGCAGACGATTCGATGCACTGGCCTTGGGGGCCTTGCCGAAGAACTCTTCGAACTGGGGAAACGCTGCCTCCAGCACGTTCAGGAGGTCTCTTGCTTCTGTGATGCTGCCTTGAGACTTCAGTTCATAACGGGGCCCGATGGCGCGCGCCGTCAGTTCGCGTGCTTGGGCAATGGATGTGTCGGAGATCGAAATCGCGATTCCGCACGCAGCGGTGAGAAAGGCTTGGAGTCGCATTGGTGGTTCCCTCTCACGGTTGTGTACATACGGATGCCGCGAATGTCGACGTGCCGTTCCGGGAATGGCGGGAATTGCACCGGCGCTCCACGTGCTACCGTGTGCTGGCGTGAAGACCTCTGCTGCACTGCTGTTCGCGGTTTCGCTCGCCGTCGCGTGTGCGTCGGCTGCGCGCAACGAATACGGGCAAGCGGCAGTTGCGCAGCGCGTCGACTTCGCGCGCGATGTGCGGCCGATCCTCGCGGATCGCTGCTTTGCGTGCCACGGGCCTGACGAGCGCGCGCGCAAGGCGGGCTTGCGGCTCGATCTCGCAGAAGGTGCTGTGGCGGAGATGGAGTCCGGGTCGCGCGCGGTCGTGCCGTTCGATGTCGATGCAAGCGAACTGGTGCGTCGCGTCTTCGCGCACGATGACGACGAGGTGATGCCGCCGCCCGAGCACAAGCGGCCGCTGTCCG
>CAIYFF010000089.1 GCA_903925435.1 uncultured Planctomycetota bacterium
GTGGTTGACGACCCAGACTTCGTCATTCGTGCGCGGATTGACCGACACGGGCTCGAGGCCGACGACGATCTCTTGCACCAGCGTCGGCTGGTTGGGATTGGCGAGCGAGTAGACGCACAGGCGTTGGTCTGCCGTGTGCGCCGCGAAGAGCCGCAGCCCGTCCGCAGAGATGCGAACCGGCGAGACGATCGGGCTCTCGTAGTTGACGTAGGACTGTGCTGCTGCGGCCGCGGCGAGAGATAGCGCGGCGGCGATCGGGAGATGCCGTTGCATGGGGGCTCCGGGAGAGAGGCGAATGGGGAGATCTGCGCAGATGGGACGGATCCACATGGGGAGTGGTTCCGCGGAGACACAATCTCGTCCCAACAAGGTAGCGGGAACGCGGCCGTTTTGGGCGCGGCGGTTGAGTTCCCGGTCGGTTCAAACCACCAGACGGAAGCCCTTGGTTGCGGCGGACGGCAAGCGGTGGAAGGTCTTGTGCGGATTGCCTCGGTGGGAAGGGCTTTCCGCCCCTCGCCTCACCGCGGCTGCAGTCGCCCTGTCCGCCAGCGATCCGCGAGAGCTTGAATCGACTCGGTCAGCAACTCGACGACCGGCATTTGCTGCAGCAGCGACTCGTCGAAGCTCGGTTCTGTTTCGTTGACCGAATCTGCGAGTGCCCCGAAGCGATTGCGATAGCCCGACATCGTCGAGCGCAACGTGGTCGCGGGCAGGCGGTCGGCGAGCCGAACGTGCAGCAGCGTGATGCCGACGGTGCGGTTCTGTTCGACCTCTGGCACGAGGATCACCGTGCGGTCGTCGCTCTTGCCGCGCGTCACAAGGCACTGCTTCTCCATCGCGACGAGGTGCTTCGCGCCACGCAGTCGCGGGTCGGAGCTCGTGCGCGAACGGATCTGCAGCGCGATGCCCTTCTGCTCGTGCACATGGATCGTTGCGTTGCCGGATTCGACGTCGCCTTCGATGCGGTAGCGCGTCGAGCCGAGCACGGCATGAACTGCTGGATCCAGCGCTGCGAGCGCGCGCAAGTCGCGATAGCCGATGCGATCGCGCGATGCGCCCGCTGCCAACGTCTCGCGCACGAGGCCTGCGGTGAGCAATGCCTCGTCGCTGCGCGAGATGCCGACAGTGACGGTCTTCGCTTGGTGCTTGATGGCGTCGACCGGGCGAGTGAGCTCGTCGATCGCGGACGTCAGCTCTTCGGTCAACGTGTCGATCACCGCACCGGGAGCGCCTGGGCTGCCGAACTCGACTGCGAACGAATCGAGCGGCATCAGCGACAGCGCGTAGTTGCACAGCGAAGTGAGCCGCGCCGCGGTCTTTGCTTCGAGCGCGCCGTCGTAGCGACCCATCAGCAGGTCCTTGCGGAACTCGATCCAGTGCGGCAGCAGCCGCGTGTGCAGACTGCGCAACGGATCGGCGCGGAGTTGCGCGCTCGATGCAACTTCTTCGATCGCGCCGCGCGCCTTGCGCAGCGGAAGCGCAAGCGCGTCGATCGCGAGCGCAGCGCGATAGCCAAACAGGTGGCCTGCCATCGTCGACAGCACGAACGCGAGCGCTGGATGCGCAGCAGGAACGTGGATCACGCCGGATGCGGCGGCAAAGCGAGTCTCGCCGCGCGTCGCGACGACGATGGGCTCCGCCTTGTGCGCGCGATAGATCGCGACTTCCTTGGCGACGTCATCGGCGGTCGAGCCAGTGAGGCCCGCGGCGCAGACGAGGATCATCGGCTCGGACGAGAGGTCGATGTGCTTCTTGTCCTCCGTCGCGTCGCACGCGATCGACTTGTAGCACAGCTCGCTGAGCTTGATGCGCACCTCTGCGGCCGCGATCTTGTTGTGCCCATTGCCGACGAGCGCCCAGTGGCGGCGCTGTGGCGCATACGCCTTTGCCAGCGCTTCGATCGCGACATCCTGCGCGAGCACTTCGCGCATCGCGTCGGGCAACGCGAGCAGTCCGCGCAGCAGTTCGTCTTCGCGCGCGTCGTCGGCGACGCCAGCAGCGCGCGCGATCGCAAGCGCGAGAACCCAGCCCGCGGCGCATTGCGCGTAGAAGGCCTTGGTGCTCGCGACGCTCATCTCGATGTCGCGGCCATCGCTGGTGAACACGACGCCGTCCGCCTTGTCGCAGAGGTCGCTGCCGCGGCGGTTGACGATCGCGAGCACGACGGCGCCGCGCTGGCGCGCAAGGTCGACGGTGCGGTTGGTGTCGGTCGTCGTGCCCGACTGCGAGATCGCGATGATCAACGTGTCGCGCATGTCGTCGCGCAACGAGAAGCCCGACAACTCCGTCGCTGGCAGCGCGCGCACGTCGATGCGCGTGTTGGCGAGCGTTTGCGAAAGCGCTGCTGCGACCGCTTGGCCGGCGACTGCTGCCGTGCCCTGCCCGATCACGAGGATGCGCGAGAAGCGACCCTTTTGCAGCGCAGTCCGCGTCGAGTCCGGCAGCGACGACGTCGGCAGCACGGCGCGCATGCGGTTGCCTTCGCGCACGATGCGCCCGCGCAGCGTCTTCTGCATCGAAGTCGGCGCTTGCTGGATCTCCTTGAGCAAGAAGTGCGGGAACCCAGCGCGGTCGATGTCGCGCGTCGTCACTGCTGCGACGGTGACGTTCTTGTCCGCGAGCGGAAGTGGCGTGCCGTCGAACGCGACGCGCCCGATGCCCTCGAGCAAGCCTGCGTGCGCGCGGTCGAGCACGACCGACTGACCGCGACTGCCGTTGGGGTTCGCTGGGTTGCCTGGCGTCTCGCCGTCCATGCGCACGTAGCGCGCGCACTCTTCGATGACTCCGTATGGCTCGCTCGCGACGACGAACGCGTCCTCGGCGAGTCCGATGTAGAGCGCTTGGCCCGATCCGCGCAGCGATAGCGCGATGCGATGCGGTTCGCGCGCGGTGGCCGCGGCCGTTGCAACCGATCCCTCGAACGATGCGACCGTTCTGCGGAAGGCTTCGGCAAACGGCGCTCCGCTCTGCATGCAACGCGCGACCAGCGTCGGGATCACCTTCGCGTCGGTGGTGATCTCATCCGCGATGGCGAGGCCGTGCTCTTGGATCAGTTGGTGGTGGTTGTCGACATCGCCGTTCAACACGCCGATGCAGTAGGGCGCGCCACGTGCGGTCGTCTCTTCGCTGTTCAGCGGATGCGTGTTGGGCTGGCTGATCACGCCGACGCTGGCCCAGCGCGTGTGACCGAGCACGAGCGCTTCAGCGCGTTCGTCGGCGAGCAGCGCGTGGAGCAGTTCATCGCGTTGCAACGCCGTGCGCAGCGCGCGCACGTTGTCGCCGAGTTCGCCGATCTCCGCCGCGTGCTTGTAGGCGAGGTCGATGACGCCGTCGTGGATGCGCACGGACCCGTGCATGAACAGCGGATCGTTCGCGCGCGCCTTCGCGAGGTCGCGGACGCGCTGCGAACTGAGGTCGAGGCCGCTCAGCATCACGCTGATGCCAGCGGAGTCGCGGCCGCGCACTTCGAGACGGTCGAGCGCGCGCAACGCAGTTTGGATGCTGGACCACGCCGTTGCCGCGGACAGTCCGATCGCGCCGCCGCCCGCGAGTTCGCGCACGGCTTCTGCGTGTGGAATGCGATCCTGCCAGACGGACCACAGCGCGTCCTTGAGGCGAACGAGCGCTGCGTTGCGCAGTTCGATCTGCTCGTCGACGGCATCGTTGGAGCTTTGGTCGAGCGAGCGTTCGAACGCGGCGATCTGCTCGTGCAGCGCGCTGAGTTGCGACTTCGCCGAGGCCGTGGTCGCTGGGTTTGCGAGCAGGCACATCAAGCCTGGCACGCCGCGCAGTTGGTCGTCGAGCGCGCGCAACGCCGATGCGGCGTCGTCGATGTGGCTTGCGGTGAAGCCTGCGTGCAGTGTGCGCACGGCGTGCGCCACCGCTTGCTCGACAACAGCTGCCGCGGGCGAGCTACGACGCGACTTGCGCCGCAGCACGGCGATGATGCCACACATGGATGTTCCGACTCCTGATCAGCGAACCTGCGTTGCAGGCGAGACGAACTGGCCCAACCGCTGACGAAGGGCGTCGGCGAGGGGCGTTTGTCCTGATTCTTCGATCGCAGCGGCGAGTTGCTTGAGCCACTCTGCCGCTGGCCCCGGCAACGACTCCGGCGCCACCGCAGATTGGGGCAGGTCCGGTCGGATTTGGATGCGCATCTTGTCGCAGATGACGACGCCGTTCTGCGGCGGCAACTGCATCTGCGTCGAAGTCCGCAACAGTTCGGACCAGCGCGTAGGCGCGATTTGCGCAGAAGTCGGACAGTCCGGCGACGCGCCGCCCTCGACGAGCCCGTCGGCGGTCCAGCGCAGGAACAGGTCGCCGTTCTTGCACGACAACGTCTCGATCCCGCCGAGGAACGTCAGCTTCGAGTCGGAGTTGCGCGCGAACTCAGGCTTGCCGCCGCCATCGCGTTGCGCAATCGCATCGGCGAGGCGCGCGAGCGCCATGCCGTTGTCCGCCTCGGCGCCCGCGAGCGACCCTGCTTTCGCAGCGTCGGGCAGCGATGCGCCGGATGCGCTGTCGTCGATGCGGTAGCCGCCGTCCGTGCCGAGCAGCGACTTCAGCGCAGCGATCGCCTCGGCTGCGCGCCGCTTGCCCCAGGAGTCGCCGAGGAACGTGCGCGTGTCGCCGAGCGCGAAGAACAGTTCGCGTGCGTCGCCGCGAAGCATGGCGAGCTTCGTGCGCGCGCGCGGATCCGACTCGGGCGTGCGGACGACTTGGCCTTGCGCAGTCTCGACATCGAAGTCGTGCTTCGGATCGAAGGACATCCATCGCGCGAACGTGCGCATCAGCCACGCCGGGTCCTCGACGAACTGCGCAAACACCGGCGCGAACTTCGCGCGCAACGCCTCATCCTTGCGCGCGCGCAGCGCGAGGCCGCGCAGTGCCTGCGCGCGCCAGTAGAAGTCGCGGTCGAGCGCCCACGCGTGCAGCGCATCGAGCTGCAGTTGTCCGTCGCCGCCGCTGTCGGCGATCGCCTCGACGAGCGCGACCGGGAGCGTGTTGACGCCGTTCTTCTCGGCCCACGCGAGCACAGCAGGAATGGCCGCGTCGCCGCCTTGCGCGACCTTCTTGGCGGCAGCGAGACGCAGGCCGTAGCGCGGCGACGTGCAGGCCTTCTCGACGTGCTTGCTCCAGTCCTCGGCGTCGGCCTTCGGGGCTTGTGCATGCGCGTCGCCGGCGAGCCAGGCGCAGAAGAAGGCGGCCAACAGCGCGCGCGGAGCGCGGGCGAGAGGTTGCGTCATTGGATCGTGTCGACGTCCATCACGTAGATCGCGATGACTTCGTCTTCTTCCTTCTGTTCGCCGACGTAGAGCGTGCCCGTCACCTGCACGACGCCGTTCTTGATCTCCGTCGTCGTGCCGTCAGGCATCGCACAGAACACGATCTCGTTCATCTTCGGCGTGCCCGTGCATCCGCACGCATCGTTGATCAACAAGAACTGCGCGACGGGGCCACTGCCCGGTGTCTCCCGCATCATGAAGCCGCCGAGTTGGACCTTCTTGCTGTCGAGCTTGGTCACTTCGTCCGGCAGCTTCATCCCGGCGGTCCAGTCGAATCCCGCGAGCACGGCGAAGCTCGTGCGGATCGGGTCTTGCGGCAGCAGGCACAGCGGCAGCAGCAGCGCTACGGAACGCATGCAGCGCATGCTGCCGAGGGCCGGAGCTGCGCTGCTTTGGGTCACGACGCGCCGCCTTCGAGTTTGATCACTTCGACCGGGCAGTCCTTCGCGGCCTGTTCGATCTCGTCCTGGAGCGACGCGAAGTGGGCTTGCGCGTCTTTGCGGACGATGCAGGTGTCGTCGCCGTCGACGACGAAGACCTGAGGCGCCAAGTCCTCGCAGACCTTGCAGGAGATGCAGCCTTCTTCGATCCAGACGCGGCGGATGGGGGAGGTCACGGGGCGAGTTGTTAGCCCAGGGTCGCTGGGGGTTCCATGGTGGGATTGCCAGGACCGTTCGCTGGCAGGGCGTGGATGGGTTGCAGGCTGGCGTTGCCTGACGAACGGCGCGCCTCGGCTGCGCAATCTTTCTCAAGCGGTGGCTTGATGAGGCCGACAGTTAGACGCATTCTAAAGTTGTGAGCCACCAGCCTCTCCTCGACCAGTTGACCCGCCACGGCATCCGGCCGTCCTCCCAGCGGGTCGCGATTGCAGCCTATGTGCTGGCGACCGAGGACCACCCATCCGCCGACGAGGTCTTCCGGCAGGTCAAGCCGACGCTCCCGGTGGTCTCGCGAGCGACGATCTACAACACGCTCAAGCTCTTTGTAGAGAAGGGCTTGCTGCGGGAGTTGGTGCTGGCGCCGGGCTACAGCGTCTACGACCCCAAGACCGAGCCGCACCATCACTTCCTCGACGACGCCTCCGGCAAGATCCACGACATCCCGTGGGATGCCCTGACCGTTGGGCGCGTTGCCGAACTGCCCGGCCTCGACGTGCGCGACTACAGCGTCGTGCTGCGAGGGCGCAGGCTCTGAGCCTTCTGCTGCCAAGCCTGGCAGCCCCACGGGCAGCAGTTAGACAAATTCTAAATCCCAACGAAGTGTAGCAACCAGACAGAGGACCCATGAAGACCGTAGGAGATCGCATTCCCGCCTTCCGAGTCGCCGCGACCGTGTCGCGTGAGGCTGGCAAGGAGTTCGCCGACCTGACCGAGCAGAGCTACCCCGGCAAGTGGCTCGTCCTGTTCGCGTGGCCGCTCGACTTCACCTTCGTCTGCCCGACGGAGATCGCCGAGTTTGGCCGCCGCAACGCGGACTTCGCCGCCCGCGACGCGCAGCTGCTCGGGCTCTCGATCGACTCGCAATACGTCCACCTCGCGTGGCGCAACCACCACCCGGACCTCAAGGACCTGCCGTTCCCGATGCTGGGCGACCACAAGCGCGAGCTGTGCTCGGCGCTCGGCATCCTGCACCCGCAAGACGGCGTGCCGCTGCGCGCGACGTTCCTCGTCGATCCGCAGGGCGTGATCCGCTTTGCGTCCGCACACGATCTCGACGTCGGCCGCAACGTCGACGAAGTGCTGCGCACGCTCGACGCGCTGCAGACCGGCCAAATGTGCCCGTGCAACTGGAAGAAGGGCGACAAGACCTTGGATGCGCAGTGATGGACGCGCGCTCGCAATTCGCGTCGATGCTTCGCAGTCCTGTGCCTGCGTGAGCCTGCGAAGTCGCGCGTCGTCACCGATCGTCCCCAACCCACGAAGAGACCACACACATGTACGACTCCCCGACCGCTCTCTCGCCCGAAGCCCGCGCAACGATCGCTAATGCGCTCGCCGGCGTGCTCACCGACGGCATCGACCTGCATTCGCAGATCAAGGTCGCGCACTGGAACATCAAGGGGCCGCACTTCGTTGCGCTGCACCCGCTGTTTGACGCGCTCGCAACGGAACTCGCTGCGCACAACGACGCGATCGCCGAGCGCATCGTGACGTTGGGCGGCCTCGCCGTCGGCACGGCGCGCCACGTCGCCGCGCATTCGCGGTTGCCCGACTACCCGCAGGAGACGACGCTCGATCTGGAGCACGTGAAGTTGCTCGCCGCCCGCATCGGCGTCTGGCTCGAGTCCGCCCGCACGGCGCGTGTTGCGGCGCAGAAGAACGGCGACGACGAAGCAGTCGATTTGCTGACGCAGGCGGTGCAGGGCTTCGAGAAGCACGCGTGGTTCCTGCGCGCCACGCTCGGTCGCTGAGCGGCGCGCATGCGTCCAGAGGCTGAGCGGGCAGGAAACGAGAGTTTCCCTGCGCCGCTGTGGCGCGCCGTTCGTAGTCTGCCCGCCCCGATTTCCACGAGAGGATCCATGAACTTCTTCCGCCCGACCGTCCTGTTTGTCGCGTTTGCCAGCGCTTCCATCCTGTCCGCCCAGGAGCCCGTGAAGGGCGCCGAGAAGGTCGAGACCCAAGCTCCTGCAGCCCACGCCGAGTGGATGCAGAACTTTGCCGATGCGAAGGCGAAGGCTGCGAAGGAGGGCAAGAACCTCCTCGTCGACTTCACCGGCTCGGATTGGTGTGTCTGGTGCAAGCGGCTCGACAAGGAGGTCTTCGAGGAGGCCGACTTCCAGAAGGAGATCGTGAAGGGCTACGTGCTCGTCAAGCTCGACTTCCCGCAGGACCAGTCGCTCGTCACCGAGGAGATCAAGGCGCAGAACGCGCAGCTCCAGGAGCAGTACAAGGTCCAGGGCTTCCCGACGATCTTCCTGATGGACGCGGCCGGCAAGCCGTTCGCGCAGACTGGCTACCAGCAGGGCGGCGGCGCGAAGTATCTCGAGCACATCGCGGAGCTGAGCAAGGGCAAGGCTGGCTACGACGAGCACATGGCGAAGGCGAAGGACGCGAAGGGCGTCGAGCGCGCAAAGCACCTCACGGCGGCGCTCGAATCGTTCAAGAACGACGACATGATCTTCGCGCACTACCGCGCCGAAGTGGACGAGGTCATCAGCCTCGACGCGGACGGCAAGGCGGGCCTGAAGAGCAAGTTCGAAGGCAAGCTCGCCAAGATGGACCTCGAGGCGAAGTTCAATGAACTCGCGCAGGGCGGCGACTGGGATGCGGCCGACAAGGCGATGGAAGAAGCCATCGCGAAGTGGAAGGGCAACGCGGCCATCGAGCAGATGGCGACCTTCTACCGCGGCATTGTCCTGATCGAGAGCAAGCAGGACTTCGCGGGCGCGCTCAAGCTCGTCGACGCGGCGATCGCGATGGCGCCGGAGAGCGACATGGGCAAGCAGCTCGTGCAGATCAAGAAGCGCATCGAGGCCGCGAAGAAGCAGATGGAAGAGCAGGCTGGCGGCGAAGAAGGCGGCAAGGACGGCGGCAAGTGAGCCGCTGACCGACTTCCGTTGCACCCTACGCGGGGCGCGAGCGCATGGCGTTCGCGCCCCGCGTCGTTTCCGGGGCGCGCATGCGCGGTGTAGCTTGCGCCGCGATGGCATCCATGCGCTGCGTTGTCGTGCGCGAGCACGGCGGGTTCGACAAGCTCCGGCTCGAAGAGCGTCCGATTCCCGCGCCTGGTCCAGGGCAAGTGCGCGTCAAGCTCGCGGCGATCGGCCTCAACCATCTCGACACGTGGGTTCGCCGCGGAGTTGCAGGGCACACGTTCCCGCTGCCGCAGGTGCCGAGCAGCGATGGCTGCGGCACGGTCGACGCGATCGGGCACGGCGTGTCGAACTGCAAGGAGGGCGATGCCGTCGTCGTGTTGCCGGGCGTCTCGTGCGGCGTGTGCGAGAGCTGCCAGCTCGGCCAAGACAACCTCTGTCGCCACTACCACATCCTCGGCGAGAGCTGCGACGGGCTGTGCGCGGAGTATGCGGTCGTGCCGGCCGCGAACGTCGCGCCGAAGCCGCGTGCGTTGTCGGCGGAAGAAGGCGCGAGCATCTGCCTCGTGTTCCAGACCGCGTGGAACATGCTCGTGCGCCGCGCCGAGATGCGCGCAGGCGAGACGGTGCTCGTGCATGCGGGACTCTCTGGCGTCGGCAGCGCGGCGGTGCAGATCGCCAATGCGCTCGGCGCGCGCGTGATCGCGACTGGTGGCGGGCCCGAGAAGTGCGCGCGCATTGCGGCGCTCGGTGCGCATCACGTGATTGACTACAAGGCGAAGGACTTCGCGACCGAAGTGCGCGCGCTCACAGGCAAGCAGGGCGTCGACGTCGTGTTCGAGCACGTGGGCGCCGCGACCTTCGACGGCTCGATCAAGTGCCTCGCGCGCGGCGGCCGCGTCGTCACGTGCGGCGCCACGACGGGTGGAGCAGTGTCGATCTCGTTGCACCAAGTGTTCTTCAAGAACCTGTCGATCCTCGGCAGCACGATGGGGCAGAAGGGCGATTTGCGCACGATCCTGCGCATGTTCGACCAGGGCCGCTTCCGCGCCGTGCTCGATCGCGCGTTGCCGATGGAGCAGGTCGGAGAAGCGCACCGCTTGCTCGAGTCACGGCAAGCGTTGGGCAAGCTCGTGCTCGTGCCGTGACGAGGATGCGTTCGTTGCGCGCGGATCCAGCGCGATAGGATCGCGCGCCCATGCGGACGCACGCTCTCCGTCGCTTCCTCTCCCCGCTCGCTGCCTCCCTGCTGTCGCTCACTGCCGCAGCGCAAGTTCCGAGCCCGCTGCAGTTCCTCGGCCACGAAGTCGGCGCGGACTACAAGCTCTGCAACCACACGAACCTGCTTCGCTACTTCGAAGCAGTCGATGCCGCGAGCGATCGCGTGAAGCTCGTCGACATCGGCACGACGAGCTACGGGCGCAGGCACATGATGGCGGTGATCACTTCGCCGCAAAACCACGCGCGGCTCGAAGAGTTGCGAGCAGCGTCCGTGGCGCTGTGCAGCGCGCGCGTCGACGAGGCCGCGGCGGAACAACTGATCGAGAACGGCCGCGCCGTCGTGTGGATCGACGCAGGCTTGCACTCCAACGAGTCGATCGCGGGGCAGAACATCATCGAGCTCGTATGGCAGATGGCGTCGCGCAACGACGCGGAAGCGCTGCGCATTCTCGACGAGGTCGTGTTGCTCGCGTGTCCCGTCAATCCCGATGGCCTCGAGCTCGTGGCCAACGCGTATGCAGCGACGGGATCGCTCGACATCCCGATCCTCTACCAGCGCTTCCTCGGTCACGACAACAACCGCGACTTCTACGCGTGCAACATGGTGGAGACGCGCAACGTCAGCCGCGTCTTCTTCTCCGACTGGCGACCGCAGATCGTCTACAACCACCATCAAACCGCGCCGCAAGGCACGGTGATCTTCACGCCGCCGTTCCGCGATCCGTTCAACTACAGCGCCGATCCCGGCGTGATGCGCGGCATCGACTGGGTTGCGTCGTCGATGAACCGTCGCTTTGCGAGCGAACGGAAGCCCGGCGTGATCTCGCGCGGCGGCGCGCCGTACTCGGGATGGTGGAACGGCGGTCTGCGTTCGACGTGCTACTTCCACAACATCATCGGCATCCTCACCGAGGCGTTTGGGCATCCGGATCCGACGCGGCTCGTGCAGTCCGTCGATCGAAGGCTCACGTCTGGCGAGTATCCGGATCCCGTGCCGACGCAGGTGTGGCACGCGCGGCAAACGGTCGAGTATCTGCAGACCGCCAACTTCGCGATCCTCGACCATGCATCGCGCTACCGTCGCGAGCTGTTGCGCGACATCTATCGCATGGGCCGCAACTCGATCGAGCGCGGCTCGCGCGACCACTGGACCGCGACGCCGCAGTTGGTCGCGATGGCGAAGGCAAAGATCGAAGCGAAGGAAGACGGCGATGCGGTGTTCGTCGATCCGAGCCTCCGCGATCCGCGCGCGTGGATCCTGCCCGCGGGCCAGCGCGATGGCGCCGCCGCGTTGCGCATGGCACAAGCGCTGCAGCGCTCTGGCGTCGAGGTGCACGTTGCAAAGAAGCCCTTCGCCGTCGTCGGCAAAGAGATCCCTGCGGGATCCTTCGTCGTGTTCGCGGCGCAAGCGTTCCGTCCGCACGTGCGCGACCTGTTCGAGCCTCAGTTCCATCCCGATGACTTCAAGGACGGCAAGCCTGTGCCGCCATACGACTCGGCGGGTTGGACGCTGTCGATGCAACTCGGCGCCGAAGTGGTGCGCGCATTGGATCCGATCGACGGCGAGTTCGAGTTGCTGACGAAGATCGCGGAGCCTGCAGCGCAGTCCGTTGCGGACGGCGTCGTCGGATGGCGCTTCGATCCCGCGGATAGCCACGCGATCCTCGCGGTGAATCGCTTGCTCCAACGATCGCTCAGCATGGAGCGCATGCGCGACGGCTCGTGGTTTGTGCCTGCGTCGCAGGATGGCGCGCGCGATGCGGTCATGGCCGCAGTGGCGGGCCTCGGGATTCGCGCAGAAGCGTTGGAGACGGTGACCGAAGAAGCTCGCCCGCTCCAACGCGCGCCGCGCATCGGCCTGTTCGATGTCTGGGGCGGCAACATGCCGACGGGATGGAACGAGTGGTTGCTGCGCGAGTTTGGCTTTGCGCACCAGATCGTGTTCGGCGATCGCATTGCGCGCGGATCGCTGCGCGATGACTTCGACGCGCTGATCTTCCACGTGGGATTGCCAGGCGGCCGCGACCTCGCCAATCCGCAGAGGCCGACCACGGAGGAGACGCTGAACAAGCTGGCCGCGGCGCTGCCGCCGTACGAAGACTGGAGCACGTTGCCTTCGCGCGCGACCAAGTTGACCGCCGCCACTGCGTGGCCTGCGCTGCGCGAGTTCGTCGAGCAGGGTGGCACGCTGCTCGTGTTTGGCGGCGAGTGCGAGAAGGTCGTTCGCCAGTTCGAGTTGCCGATCACGGTCGGCGCGTGGGTCGACGATGCGACTGCGGAAGGCGGGCGTCGTCGCGTGCGCAACGAGGAGTTCTACGTTCCAGGTTCGCTGCTCTCGATCGTCTTCGACGCCGCGCATCCGTTTGCGGCGGGATCCGAGA
>CAIYFF010000090.1 GCA_903925435.1 uncultured Planctomycetota bacterium
ACACGGTCGCCGTCCATCAGCGGCACCACAGTGATGGCGCTCGCATGGCTGCTGCTGCAATCGACCATCGCGGGCTGCGCCACGACGCGCACGGCATCACGGCGGATCACGCCGCGAGATGGGCGTTGCGCTGGTTCTCGCTGCGGTTCCGGAGCTGCGTGTTCGTGGGTGGTCATGGCGGGGGCTGCGATCGCCCGCGCCCGTCACGCGATCACGTCGACGTGGCGAAGCTCGGGCTCTGGCTCTCTTCGGCCGAACAGCCGCGCGGGCTGAAGTCCCCTTGGCATCGGGCGTGTCGCCTGGGCGCCTGTGCCCGTCGTCGGGACCGCAGGTTGTGCAGGCGATTGGCGCTCTGGCGCGGTGTCTGCGTCCTGGTCGCCCTTCTGCTGCTGAAGCGCGCGCCGGAAGTCCTCTGCCGTCGCCGCGTCGCGCCGCTTCTGCTCGCCGTGCTTCTGCGGCACGCGGAGCACGTTGACGGGCGTCACCGGCAACGCGGGGTTCATACCGGGGCCTCCGCGCCCAGCTTGAGGCGCAGCCGTTCGGTCGCGCGCGTGAGGATCTGGCTCACGCGCGACTCGGTCACGTTGAGCACCTGCCCGATCTCTTTCAGGAACAGGCGCTCGTGGTAGTAGAGCACGACTACGTGGCGCTCCGTTTCTGGCAGCTCCGCGATCGCTTTCGTGAGCAGTTCGATGCGCTCGCGCGCAGAGGCCCCTTCGCCAGGATCCGCGATCGACTCGTCCGCCAGCGCGGACGCGAGCGACGAGGAGTCCTCCTCGGAGCCGCCGCCGCCGGTGTCGTCGAGCGACAGCGTGCGCGCGGTGTGCAGCGCCTGGAAGTCCTCTTCGAGGTCTTGGATGGTGCACTGCATCGCTTCCGCCAGCTCGAGCATCGTCGGCTCGCGCTGCAGCGTCGCGTAGAGGTCCTTGGAAGCTCGTTCGACCTGGCGAAGCCGATCGCGCCGATTGCGCGGCACTGGGTCGTGCTTGCGGACCTCGTCGAGGATCGCGCCGCGGATGGCCGTGTAGGCGAACGTCTTGAACGACGCTCCGCGCGTCGGGTCATACGTGGCCGCAGCGTGCATCAGGCCCATCACGCCCACGCCGTAGAAGTCGTCGCGGTCGAGCATCGCCGGCATCGTGACCGGCAGGCGCGCGACCACGTAACGCACGAGGGGCAGATACTTCTCGACCAGCCGATCGCGCTCTTCTTGCGAGCGTTGGATGCGAGAGCCTGCGGGCTTCATGCGTCGCTCTCCTTCGCCTCTTGCTCACGCCGCTTGGCTTCGTCGCGCGCGAACGCATCGAGCACAACACTGGCCACGGGGCGGAGGAGCACGAAGCAGAACACCAGCGTCGACCCAGCCGCGATCGCGCCGCGGACGAGCGAGGTCATGCCGTCGGCCCCGCAGGCCGAAGCCCAAAGGTAGGTGACCGCGAACGCGATCCCCGTGGCCTTGGCGGTCCACCGCCTGCCTAGTTCTCCACTGCCGACCTGCATGATTGCCGAGTGGCTAGTTCGGCTCTGGCGCGTGCGCAGATTGAGCCATCTTGTCGATGGCGTGGCGGGATGGGAGAACTGCCGTGGTCGAAGAGCGGAGGCGGGAGGCTAGCTCTCGAACACGGCCTCGATCGTCTTTGCGTCGAGGAGTCGGATGCCGATCGCGTCGAGCTCGGGGATGGCTGCCTTGTTGAGTCGGCTCTGGAAGCGCTTGGGGATCTTGCCGAAGCGGCGGCGGAGTAGCTCCTCGATGAGGGTGCGACGGCCGGCAGTCGCGCCGATCGACTCGCCCTTCGCGATGCCGATGGACTCACCCTTCGCGAGGCCCTCCGCCCTACCCTCCGCCCGCAACTTGTCTGCTGTGGTCTGCATGATCTGGACTCCTTGTGGATCGAGGATGTTCGCCAACACGCGCATGCAGTGTTCGACGGGCATCTCCGTGGTCTTCAGCACATAGCTTTGGAATATCTCGAGTTCCTCGACGTGGCCAGGGGGGCTGGAGAGCTCGCGCAGAAGGTCCTGCCAGCGAAGCAGAGCACCTTCCACTTCGGCTGGAGTTCTGCGATCAATGCCCTGCGCGAACAGGAATGCGAGCTTCACCGCGACCGGCAGTTGGCGCGCGAGGATGTGCGCTTCGGTCTGAGCCGCCAGGTCGTCGAGCACGATGCCAAACGCAAGTCCGCCGTTGTCGCGGCCAATCCGCGACGGCACATCGGCGCTCTCGAGCGACATCGGCTCTGCGAGCGGTTTGCGACCGGTGTGCAGCACGATCGGCAGCACGACAGGGCGATGCACAAGGCCGTGCTCGTCGGTGAACTTCTCGAGCAGCACCATCGAGTAGCGAATCGTCTGCGCCGCGATGCGACGCCGCCGACCCGACGCGCATTCGACGACGGCGAGGAGGAGCCGCACCGCGCGCAACAACTTGGACGTGAACGAGAGATCGGCCTCGTGCTGTCCCAGCTTGCCATCGACGGCCTTGCCGCCGTTCTTGTCGAACGAAGTCCAGTCGATCTGGCCGCAGATGTGCTG
>CAIYFF010000091.1 GCA_903925435.1 uncultured Planctomycetota bacterium
ATCCTCGCTACCTCACCTTCGTGGGGTCGTCCGGATTGCCCAGCAGGCAGTCATGCTAGGTGGACTCATCAATCGTGGCACCACACGCCACGACCCCTGCCAAAAGCCATCGCGAAGGCGAGGATCGCAGCTATGCCTCATGGGCAAGCATCGCCGCACGCAGTTCCTCCGGCTGGATGCGCAGCGAGTGCAACACCCACGGCAACAGCGACCGCTCCGCTTTCGTCATGCGACCGTCGGCGCCGAGCAGCGCGACGAGGCGCGTAGTGAAGGCCTGCCGCGCACCAGCGTCGCCGCGCCAACCCGATCCGACCACGGTCAATACGCGGACCAGCGACGCGACGGCGTCTTCGGGACCTATCCCTGGCTGCTGCCACCACTCCATATAGGCCTGCAGCGTCGGAGTGAACTTGGCGAGGGAGGACCGCTGCGACTCGGACAGTCCGCATCCAGCCGCGGCCGTGTCTCCGAGCGCCCATGCGCCGCGCACTTCTTCTGCAGTCAGTTGCGCGTCGGACTCGCCGATGTCACCGACTGTCTCGATCAGCAAGCCGAGCAACATGCACGCGCGCGGCAGTTCGTCGATTCCTGGGGCCAATCGTGTCGTCATGGTTTCGATTCCTCGGTTGCCAGATCCTGGTCGGAGCTCATCGCGTCTCGGTCGCAACGATGCGCCCCTTTGCATCGCGCTGCAGCGCGCCGCCACGGATCGACCACTCGGTCACGGCCGTGATCCGCGCCCTCACGTCTTGCGTGATGCGGCGCACTCCAAAGATCTCCGCGATCTCCACCAACGCGCCTTCATCGCTGAGGCCCATGCCTTTCGTGGCGCAGTAGACCAGCGCATTGCGCACTTCCTCTGGCGCGATCTCGTCGAACGGACGCGGCACATCGAGCGCCTCTGGCGTCCGGCGGAACGCGCGCCAAGTCTTCTGCTGCTCGACGCTAGCCCAGACGAAGGAACCATGGTCGCCCTCGAAGCGCCGCGATTTGTCCACCAGGCCCAACACAAACTGCACGCGATCCTCACGCACTCGCTGCAAACCGAAGCGACGCGCAACGAGTTTGGCGAGGCGCGTGCTCTCGATCGGGGACTCGACGCGGAGCACCTGATCGAGCACCGAGCGGATCAGCATGTGGTTCTTCGATGACGCGTCGGGATCGAGGTGATCCTTCGTGCCCGCCAAAGACTCGTCGAGATAGGGAACGTAGTCGCAGTCCTCCGGATCGCGAACCGTCGGCACGGCAGGCGCAGCGCTTGAGGCAACTCGGGTCTTGGCCATAGCGCGCCGCGACTGCTCGGCGATCGACTCGTCGAAGGCGAGCAGATAGGCGTCCGCCTCAGCGCGCGACATCCGCGATGCCACGCACTCGTCGAGCAGTTCCTGCACCGGCCGTTCGACAGGTTCGGATGCTTCGGACTTGTCCTCAGCCACTGCGCCATCGAGACCGCTGAGGGCGCGCTCGTCGCCCGCATTCGAGCGCAACTCGTCTGGAACCCCGCGCAGGAAGAAACTCTCGAAGATCTCCTGCTCCGACTCCGTCGCAGACGCTGCCCGCGCCTTCGGAGCGCTCGGGCGCGGCGCGGCGGGGGCTTGCGCGACAGGAGCAGCCACCGGCGGCTTTGCCCGCTGCGCTGCCTGCAGCAACTCCGCCTGTCGCTGCATCTGCGAGGCCTCGTCGACCGCCGCACAGACCTCGTCGACGACTCGCGCCTCCTCGAGCAGCCATTCGGGCAGCCAGATTCGGCAGACCTTTGGCCAAGCCATCATCTTCTGCAGCACAGACGCTGGGAGCGCATCGCGGTCCTGCACGGTGCGACGCTCGGCATAGCCGGGGCCGTCGAGCAGGATGGCGACCAATCGGCGTTCCGGTTGCGAAGCATGCGACACCGACAAGTCGACCTTGAACGACGAGAGGCCGACGTTGGACTCGACGACGAGGCCTCGCGCGCGCAATGCCTCGGCGATGCGTTCGCGATGCAGATCTTTCTGCTCGACGGGCCGAGCCTGCACGTCCGGAGCCCGCTCGACGCCGCGCTTGCACATCTCCATGTAGGCGCGCATGTGGTGCACGCCCTTGGCCAGTGCACTGATGCGCTCGACCTTGATGTCCTCGGGCTCCATCGACGAGATCACGACGACCTGCTGCTTTGCTCGCGTGACGAGCACGTTCCAGCGGCGCTCGCCGCCGACCTTGCCGAGGGGGCCGAAGTTCATCGCGAACTTGCCGTCCGGCGACCGCGCATAGGTCATCGAGATGAGGATCACGTCGCGTTCGTCGCCCTGCACGTTCTCCAGGTTCTTGATGAACATGCGCTCATCCGACTCGTCCTCGAGCGCCCGCTGCAACGCGGGATCCTCGTCGGCCTTGCTCTCGAGCATCTCGCGCACGAGTTCAGCTTGCGTGAGGTTCATCGTGACGATGCCCATCGTCCGCTTGCTCTCGACCGGGTCAGCGAGGCGACGACGCACTTCACGCACGACGGCCTCGGCCTCCTTGGCGTTGGTTCGCGTCTCGCCGGAGTCGAATGTCGCGCCATCGACTTTGATCCAAGAGAGACCCTTGCCCGACATTTGCTTCGCTGGCGAAGGGAACGACGCAAGCCGGCTTTCGTAGTAGTGACGATTGCTAAACGCGATTAGCGACTCGTCCTGGCTTCGGTAGTGCCACGACAACCAAATGCGATCGAGGCCGGACGCCACCGACTCAGACAGAATGCTCTCCAGGTCCTCGACTTCGTCCTCGACCTCAGCGTTGGGCTTGCCGCCCTCGTCGTCACCACCAGAAGAGCTACGCGAGAAGAACGCTGTCGGCGGCATCTGCCGGCTGTCACCAACGACGACAATGGACTTTCCGCGGCCGATCGCGCCGATCGC
>CAIYFF010000092.1 GCA_903925435.1 uncultured Planctomycetota bacterium
GGCGATGTCGGCGCACTACGACGCGTTCGCAAGCTCGCCAACGCTGCGCCAAAGCCTGCATCCTCGCGGCGTGTTCTCGGACCTCCGCTCGCGCGACAACATCCACCGCGACGATCGCGAACAGGACCGCCTGCGCATCGACCTCGACGACTTGCGGCAGCGTTTGCGCATGGCGACGCGCGACGCAGCGAAGAGCAAAGCCGATGCGACGGCGGAGTTCGGCGCATTCACCGGCATCGTGCGCGACGCCACCGGCGCGCCGGTGCGTGGCGCCGCAGTTGCGATCGTGATGCCCGACGAATCCGTGCGCGCGCGAACGACAACGGACGGCGAGGGTCGCTACCAGCTGGCGGCGCCGACCGACGGGCCGTGCGAAGTGATCGCAATCGGCATGGGACTCGGCCGCGAGCGCGCGATCGCCACTGCTGCGCCGTTCTCGACGACGACGCAGGACTTCACGCTGCGCGCGCGATCGCGACTGCTCGGCTCCATGCGCGACGAACATGGCGCGCCGCTCGTGCGAGCGCGCGTCGAACTCGAAGCGCCGGAGTTCGCGCACACGCAGATGGCGTGGACCGAGGATGTCGGCACGTTCGCGTTTGCCGAGCTGCCGGGCCCGAGCCGCTGCTTGGTGTGGGCCCCCGATGGCGACCTCCGCCTCCCAGTGCTTGCTTCGCCAACTTGGATTCCCGACGCGCAGGACGCAAACCTGCGGTTGTCGCAAGCAACGCCGCAGCGCGCGCGCATCGCGCTCACTCCGAAGCCCCCGCGCATCCTCGCAGGCGCGAGGGTGAGCGTTCGCATCCTGCAACTCGACACGAATCGCGGCGCGCACCTAGCGCCGCGCGAAGGCAAGGGCGACCTCGCCATCGAAGGATTGATGTCTGGTCCCTATCGCATCGAATGCGGCATCGAAGGCGGCGGCTTCGTCGCGTTGCCCAACGTCTACGTCGACGGGCGCGGCGAATGGGACCTCGGCGCCATCGAGTGGCCCGAGCCTGGCTTCGTGCGCATCCGTTCGCAGTCGAATGCGCGCGCGCTGAAGGATCGGCGCATCGAGTTCTGGCGCCAGCGCGAGGACACCGATGTCCGCACGGAACCGCGATGGCTCGACGCAGAACGCGGTGCGATGCCAGCAGGACGTTACGCCGTGCTGTGGGTTCGCGCCGATGGCGCGCGCATGCAAGGAGCGCTCACGATCGAATGCGGTCGCACTGCGGAGTTCGCGCTGCCGGATTGATGTGGCGTAGACGGGTCAGCCCGCGCGGCGCGCGGCGATGCGCTCGACGCAAGCCAGCGACAGCAATGCCAAGATCGCAGCAAGGGCCCAATCGGGAACCAAGGACCGCATTTGCACCGACGCGATCGGCGGCGGGAGCGCGAGATCCGCGATGGGCACAGGCTCGGCGCCGCACAGCGTGCGCAACGCATCGACTTCGCGCGGCGTCGGCGCAGGCGGCGTGATCGTCGCAAGGCCAAACGTCGCCGCGGCGCGCCCGGTTTCCGCGCGCTGCACGGACACGACCCACTGCGCAAAGCGCGCGGGGAAGTCCGGATCCGCGCGGAACGCGCTCGCGGCATCGCCGGCAAGGTCCGCGCAGAACGCGCCCACGCGACCAAGACCCAGGTTGCCGAACGCCAGCACAGGCCGCCCTTCTGCGCCTGCCACGAGCAGCACGTGCGACGACGCGCGCGCCGCAGCGGCGATCGCCGAACGAAGCGGCGGCCACTCCGCCGGGATCGGCTCGAGCGCTGGAGATGTGGCGACTGCGCGAATGGCCAGTGGCGCATCCTTCGCAGGGTCGACCTCGGGCTCCTTCTTCTCAGGCTCCTTCGGCTTCTCGGGCTCCTTCGGCTCTGGTGGATTCGGCTTTGGCAGATCCTCCTTCGGCGGCGCCGTCGGATCGTTGCCAAATCCATTGGGCTTGCGCCCGACGCGATCGAGCGCGCGAACGACTTCGGCGCTGACGAGCTTTGGCACAAACCGCGGATCCCGCACCGGCAAGAACGAGCCGCCGCCTTCGCGCGCGAGCCGTTCGGCCATGCCTTGGAACGTCGCGAGCGTGCGATCGTCGACGATCGAGATCATGCTCAGCGTCAGGCCTTCCTTGCGCATCGCGTTGGCGCGTTGGCGCAACACGAGTTCTTGGTCCCACACTTCGCCGTCGCTCAACACGACGACATGGCGAACCGAGGCCTTCGACTTGCCGAGCATCGCGCGCGCGAGCAACAAGCCGCTATCGAGGAACGTGCGCTCGTTGGCATGCGCAAGGCGCGCGATGCCCTGTTCGATGCGCGCAAACTGCGCCGCGTCGGTCAATGCCATCTCGACGCGCGCCAGATCGTCGTCGCCGAACGTGACGAGGCCGACTTCGTCGCCTTCGCCGAGCGCGCGAGCCGTTTCGCGAGCAGACGTCTTCGCGTAGCTCATCTTGGTCTCGCCGCCTGCGACGCGCAGACCCATGCTGCCCGAGCGGTCGATGACGAGCACCATCGCGATCGTGTGCTTGTCGACCTCCATCGGCTCCTTCGGCGAGACGATGGGATCCTCCGCGCGCAAATCCTCGTTGGGCTTCTCAGGTTGCGGCGGGTCCTTGTCGGGCTGCTTTGGCGCGTTGGGATTCGCTGGAGTTGGCATCGCGGGCCCATCGCCTTCGCCGCCGTCGCCAGCGTTGCCTTCGTTGCGCGGCAACACTCGGATCGGCAGCGCATCGCGCAGTGGATCGCCATCGCGTTGCAATCCGTCGCCAAAGGCAAACACGCCGATCCCGTCGTCGATCGCGCGCTGCAGTCGTTGTTGCGCTGCGGCAGGCAACGCAGAACCGAGCACCACCGCGCAGTAGCGCGAGAGGTCCTCGGGCAGCGCGTCCGCCTCCTCGGTCTTCACGCCTTGCGCACGCAGCGCGGCTGCAAGCGGCCCCGGCGGAGCGATCCAAAGCGCCACCGGCGCGGCAAGGACCTCGAACGCGCCATTCCACGAAACACGGCGACCGCCGCTGTCGACCGCGACCTCGACCTGCGCGCTGCCAGCCTTCGTCGGCAGCGCTGCGATCGGACCCAGGCTTCCTGCGCCGAGTCCCACGCTTGCCTTTGCGTCCCAACCATCGCCTGCGACCGCGAGATCCGCGCGCAGTGGATCCGTTGAAGCCACGCGCACTTCTGCGGCGAGCGGCCTGGCCTCGCGCGGCGCGGAGGCAAACTCCATGCGCAACGAGTCGGGCGAGAAGGCCAGCGGCGCTGCGACCAGCGCGCTCGCGCCGGCGAGCGGCGATTGCGGCGCATGAGCCGATGGCGCAAACGGCGCGTTCCACACGACGAGCGTGTCCATGAGGCGCGGCCCCGCGGCGAGGGCTGCGCGCGCGATCGCGGCATCGAGGTCGCCGGTGGACTGCACGAATGCGACGTCGGGCATCGGCAGAAAGCCCGACCGCAACTGGTCGCTTTGCGCGCGCAACTCTGCTGACGCTTCGCCGGTGGTCACGATGGCGACGTGCGCAGATCGCAGCACGCGCTCTGCAATCGGCGGCACGATCGCCGCGGCTGCGACGGCGAGCAACGCGAGGACGTTGGCCGCGCGCGCCGACACGGGTCCCGATCGCACGCAAATCGACAGCGCGCAGCCGAGCCCAAGGGCGATCGCGATCCAGAGCAGCACGGGCTACAGCCTACAGCACAGACTGCGACGCGAAGAGACGCAGTTCGTCACGGCAAGAACGCGCACAAGAGCCAGTCGACGCGGTCGCCGAGATCGCGCCCTTCGCCGAACTCGACTTCGAACGCCACGACCTGGCCTTCTTGGACCGCGATCAGAGGAATGGTCTTCGGCGCATCCGAGGGCTTCAGTTCGCTCGCGAACAACGGGGCCGCATCGCCCATGCGCACCGCGACGGCGACGTGCCCGCGCACGCGCAACTGCCCGGCAGAGTCATCAAAGGCAACTCGCAGCAACAGCGACTTCGCGCCCTTGGGCACGACGTATTCGAGTCGGCTTCGACTGTGCACGCCAAGCCCGCGCGCGTAGCAGCGGCCACCCGCCGACAGGATCGCACCGTTCGCGGACAGGTCGCGCTGCCACGGCATGAGCGCGTCGCCCGCAAACGACGCCTCGACCGCGCGCACTGGATCGAGCCTCGACGCAAACTGCGCCCCTTGGTCGAGCCGCAGCAGGCACGCCACGTCGTCTTGCGCGATCTGCTTCTGGTCGCCGCCAAGCAACGTCAGCGCAAGATCCTCACCGCGGAACTCGTAGGCGGACAACGCAACGCGATCGCCGCTGCGCGTCACCAGTTCTGCGATGGCCGCGCCTTCCTGCGGCTCGGCGCCATCGATGCGCAGGCCGACGAGGTCGCGCGCCGAATACCAACGCGGCTCCTTCTGGCCCTCGGGCTGGAAGCGGATCCCATCGGCGCCGAACTGATGCAGCGCGCCAGCTATGCGGTCGAAACCGAGCGCGGCGGGCAAGAACAGCGCTTCGCTCGCGCCGTCGGGCAACACGAGGTCGCGCGCGGACGCAGCGTCCGGGCGCAACACGAGGCACTCGAGCCGATCCACCGCAAGCGTGAGCGAGCCGAGCGTCGGCGACTGCAGTTCGATCCGATCGCCGCCTTCGTTGCCGCCGGTCAGCATCCCGCGCACGAGGTCACCGCCCGCCAAGTAGGCGCGCGGCAGCGAGGACTCCTTGCTGCGACCACCCAGCACGCACAACACGCGCGCAGACTCGATGCGTTCTTCACCCCGCTTCGAGCGCAGCGTCAGAGCGCCGTCCTTCTCGGTGCGAATGCGGTCGGCGAACGCCGAGCGCCCGTCCAGCAGCAGGACTTCGAACGCAGGGGTCTGGGCCCGCAGCGCGGCTGCCCCACCGGGCAGCGCCGCCGCGATGGCGAACAGGAGAACGAGGAAGCGACGAATCGTGCTCATGCCAGAATGTCACCGTTGCGGCGAACACCGCGAGGGAGCCCTGCCAGTTTGGCGCGGCCTGCATTGCGCCCACAGCATCGGAAGTTCGCGAGCATCACCTACAAACCAAGAAAAGAAAAGGAGATACGAACGAAGAACCATTCGTGCGAAGTCCGGCACATCCGCGGCACCGGCTTTGCTTTCGCGCGCGCCCCAAGCCGGCGGCGGTCGGCTTCTTGGTGTGCGCGGGACGAACTGTCCCGGCGCCAAGCACTTCGGCCGCAAGCTCCCCGTGGTCCACCCCGGACCAGCCGGCGTGCGCCCGTGCGGAACCCGCAACCACTTCGAGATTCCCCGTCGAGGACGTGATGGTCAAACAACTCGTATTCGAAAACGATGCCCGCGAAGCCGTGCTCCGCGGAGCCCAGAAGCTCGCCAAGGCAGTCGTCTCCACCCTCGGTCCCCGCGGCCGCAACGCCGTGCTCGACAAGGGCTGGGGCGGCCCCACGATCACCAAGGACGGCGTCACCGTCGCCGAGGAGATCGATCTCGATGATCCCTACGAGAACATGGGCGCGAAGCTCGTGCGCGAAGCCGCCAGCAAGACGTCGGACGTTGCCGGCGACGGCACGACGACCGCGACGCTGCTCGCGTGCGCCATCGCCGAGAGCGGCATGCGCTACCTGATCGCGGGCGCGAACCACGCCGAACTGATCAAGGGCATTCGCATCGCGAGCGACAAGATCGTCGAGTCGCTGAAGAAGATGGCGAAGCCCGTTCCGGCGACGGACTACAAGGCGATCGCGCAGGTCGCGACGATCTCCGGCAACAACGATCCCGAGATCGGCAAGCACCTCGCCGAGGCGATGAAGGCGGTCGGTCAAGACGGCGTGATCACGGTCGAAGAAGGCAAGGGCCTCGACACCGAGATCAAGAACGTCACCGGCATGCAGTTTGACCGCGGCTATCTCTCGCCGCACTTCGTCACGGACCCGGACAGCATGACCGCGGATCTCCGCGACTGCATCGTCCTCGTGCACGAGGACAAGCTGTCGAACATCCGCCCGCTGCTCCCGCTACTCGAGAAGCTGAAGGACAGCAGCAAGCCGCTGCTGATCATCGCGGAAGACATCGAGGGCGAAGCGCTCGCGACGCTCGTCGTGAACAAGCTCCGCGGCATCCTCAAGGTCTGCGCAGTCAAGGCGCCTGGCTACGGCGACCGCCGCAAGGCCATGCTGCAGGACATCGCGATCCTGACCGGCGGCGAGGCGATTTTTAAGGACCTCGGCATGGACCTCGAGAAGGTGCAACTGCGCCAGCTCGGCCAAGCGGAGCGCGTGATCATCGACGGCGACAACACGACGATCGTGAAGGGCAAGGGCAAGAGCGCCGACGTCAAGGCTCGCTGCGAGCAGATCAAGCGCGAGATCGACGCCACGACCTCGGACTACGACCGTGAGAAGCTCCAGGAGCGCCTCGCGAAGCTCGCCGGCGGCATCGCGGAGATCCGCGTCGGCGCGCACACCGAGACCGAGATGAAGGAGCGCAAGGCGCTGTTTGACGACGCGCTGCACGCAACGCGCGCAGCGATCGCCGAAGGCGTGCTGCCCGGCGGCGGCACCGCGCTGCTCAAGGCGAAGAAGGCGCTCGATGGCCTCGAGTTGCCCGGCGACCAGCAGTTCGGCGTCGAACTGATGCGCTCGATCTGCGAGCAGCCGGTCCGCACCATCGCGCAAAACGGCGGCCTCGACGGCGCCGTCGTCGCGCGCAAGGTGCTCGCCGGCAAGGGCGTCAACTTCGGCTTCAACGCGCTGACGAACGCCTACGGCGACATGTTCGAGTTCGGCGTCGTCGATCCGTGCAAGGTCACGCGCTCGGCTCTGCAGAACGCGGTCTCGGTCGCAGCGATGCTGCTCACGACCGACTGCCTCATCACCGAGGCGAAGAAGAAGGACGACCACGACCACGACGGCGCACACGGCCAGATGTGAGCGCCAGTCAACGAACCCATACCCACTAGGAGACAACGAACATGGCAAACCTGCGACCCCTGGACGACCGCGTCGTGCTGAAGGTGCTCGACGCTGAAGAGATGAGCTCTGGCGGCATCGTGCTGCCCGACA
>CAIYFF010000093.1 GCA_903925435.1 uncultured Planctomycetota bacterium
CGCGCGATGCCAAGTCGCGTCGTCGCGTTCGCGGCCGCAGCGTTGTGGGCCGTGCACCCGCTCGCGAGCGAGGCGGTCGCCAACCTCGTCGGCCGCGCCGACCTGCTCGCCGCATGCGGCGTGCTGTGCGGCTACGCGTTGTTTCTCGGAGGCGGAGACGGCCCGTTCTCGCGAATGCGCAGCGTCGGCATCGCGCTGGCACAACTGCTCGCGGTCGGCGGCAAGGAGAGCGGCATCGTGATGATGCCGCTGCTCGTGCTCGCGGACCTGTGCAAGCAAGAGCGCGCGCCGTGGCGACAGCGCATCGGCGACGTGCACTTCTGGACCATCGCAGCGCTCGTGCTGTGGGCGATCCTGCGCGCGATCGCCGTTGATTCGATCCCGACGCCGTCGGCGGCGGACAATCCGTTGCTGCTGCTGCCTGCATGGCAATCGATGGCCGCGGCATCGTTGCTGTTGCTTGGCTACCTGCAGGTCGTGATCTTGCCCGCGTCGATGTCGTGCGACTGGTCGTTCGACGCGCTGCCGGTGACGAAGCCGTGGTTCGTCTGGGCGGGTGTCGCGGCCTTGCTCGCGCAGGCCGCGATCGTCGTCGTGGCGCTGCGCCGCCGCGCCAGCGCACCGACAGTCGCGTTCTTCGTGCTCGCGTGGTTCGTCACGTTTGCGCCCGTCGCCAACGTCGCGTTGCGCATCGGCACGGTGTTCGGCGAACGACTCGCCTACCTGCCGATGGCGATGCCGATCGCGCTCGCGTGCATGGCGGACTTTCGCTCACGGCCCAAGGTCGCAGCGGCGCTGCTGGCGTCGTGCCTCGCTGCGCTTGCAGTGGAAACCAACCTGCGCAACCTGGAGTGGCGATCCCAGGAGACGCTGTGGGAAGCCGCCGTCGCGACCGCGCCGGGCTCCTTCAAGGCGCACGGCTCGTATGCAGTCGCGCTGCACGAACGCGCTGTCCGCGACAACGCCGTCGCCGCACGCATCGACGACGTGCTACTGCATGCACAGACGGCGCGCGACATCGCGCTGCGCTTGCCGCCGCGCGACGTTCCTGCCGACACGCTCGTCAACTACGCCGCGTTCTTGCGCGTGAAGGCGTCGGTGGTCGCCGAACCCGAACGCGCAGAGTGGCGACAACGCGCACGCGACGAGTACGAGCGCGCGATCGAACTCGAACGACAGGCGCTCGCAACGGACACCGCGACGACGGACGCGCGCCGCGGCAGCTTCCGGCTATGGCTTGCGCACGGGCAGTTCCTCGCCGAAGAACGCGATCTCGAGCGAGCGCTTCCGAGCCTGCAACGCGCAGTGGACCTCGCGCCGATGCCCGAGTCGCTGCTCGCGCTTGCGGATGCATCGCTCTCCGCCGGCAAGTCGCGCGACGCATCCATCGCCGCAGGACGAGCCGTGCTCGTCGACGGCTCGTCGATGCGCGCATGGGAGACGCTGCAACGCGCATTCGCGCAGTGGAAGCCGGGCAGCGTCGCCGTCGTGCGCCAAAAGGACGGGTCACCTGGCTTCAACACCAAGCAGGACGGATTGCGATCGCTGCTCGTCGACGCGGCGAAGGCGCAGCGCGAGGCGATGCGCGCGCTGGGCCAGCACAAGGCAGCCGATCAGTTCGCGCGGCAAGCCGGCGCAGCGCTCGGCGTTCGCATCGAGTGACGCGCTCGCGTCACTCTGCAGAACGCTTGCGAGCCGCGAGATACTGCTTGGGCCACGCGAAGTCCGCGACGCCGTAGCGATTGGCGCCCTGCAGCGTGAGGTAGGGCTCTTCGAGATGCGCGCGCGCGATCGCGCAGAGATCCGCGCGGCCGGCGCCGACGATCGTGTTGGCGTGGTCGACGCCTTGGATGCCGCCGACCGCCATCACCGGAATGCCTGCCTCGTGGCGGATCTGCTCCGCAAACGGCACCTGATACATGCGGCCGTAGACAGGCTTCGACTCCGGCGAGTTGCCCGCGGACGACACGTCCACCATGTCGACGCCGTTCTCCTTGAGCCACTTCGCGACCTGCACCGCTTCTTCGATCGTGAAGCCGCGCTCGCCGAGCCAATCGGTCGCGGAGATGCGCACGATCAGCAAGCGATCTTGCGGCCACACAGCGCGCACGGCGCGGCACACCTCGAGCGGCCAACGCGCGCGATTCTGCAAGCTGCCGCCGTAATCATCGGTGCGCACGTTGGAGAGCGGCGACAAGAAGCTCGACAGCAGATAGCCGTGCGCCATGTGCAACTCGAGCGCGTCAAAGCCCGCGGCGGCCGCGCGCGATGCGCCAGCGACAAACTCGTCGCGCACGCGTGCGAGGTCGCTCGCGTCCATCGCCTTGGGCGCAGGCCAATCGCCACGGAACGGAAGGGCCGACGGCCCCATCGTCTGCCAACCACCGCTCTGCAGCGGCGCGTCGCCATCCCAAGGGCGCGAGCACGAAGCCTTGCGACCCGCATGCGCGAGCTGCATGCCGATCTTGCTCGCGGAGTTGTGGTGCACGAAGTTGACGATGCGCTTCCACGCCGCTTGCTGCGCGTCGTTCCAAATGCCCGTGCAGCCTTCCGTGATGCGGCCTTCCGCCGACACGTTGGTCATCTCCGTGAGCACGAGCCCCGCGCCGCCGACTGCGCGGCTGCCGAGATGCACGAGGTGCCATTCGCCGGGCACGCCGTCTTGCGCCGAGTATTGGCACATCGGCGACACGACGATGCGGTTTGGGATCCGCACGTTGCGCAACTGTAGCGGCAGGAACGCGGGCGGAGCCTTCTGCGCGCCCCCAGCGATTCCCTTGGCAAACACGCGATCCGCTGCTTCGACGAGCGCAGGATCACGCAGCTTGAGGTTGTCGTAGGTGATGCGCCGACTGCGCGTCATCAGGTTGAACGTGAACTGCACCGGCGGCTGCGAGATGTAGCGCTCGCTGTTCTCGAACCATTCCAAGCTCGTCTGCGC
>CAIYFF010000094.1 GCA_903925435.1 uncultured Planctomycetota bacterium
AACGACAACTGCGCCAACGCCACGGTGGTCACCGCGGGCACGAGCATCGCCTACACGACTGTTGGCGCGACGCCGGGCAGCGCGTTCGCATGCGTCCCGTCCGCAAGCAATGACGTGTGGTTCCGCTACAACGCGCTCGCGACCGGCGCGCACACGTTCGCAACGTGCTCGGCGACGCGCACGTTCGACACGGTGCTCGAAGTGTTCTCTGGCGCGTGCGCGTCACTGACTTCGATCGGCTGCATCGACGACAGCTGCACCACCGGCTCTTCGGTGACGGCGACGCTCACTGCGGGCCAGAGCTACCTCATCCACGTGGGCGGCTACAACGCGGCGACGGGGGCCTTCGACCTCAACATCGTGGCGCCAGCCGTCGCGCGCGACGAATGCGCCACCGCGACGCCGATCACGCTCGGCACGTCGGCGGTGTTCAACAACACCGGAGCCACGACCTCGGCCACGCCTGCGTGGACGTGCGCCACCGGCGGCAACGATCTGTGGTTCACCTTCACCGCGAACTGCACGGCGCCCACCACGTTCTCGACGTGCACGGCATCGCGCACGATCGACACGGTGATGTCGGTCTACAGCGGCACGTGCGCGGCATTGACGTTGCTCGGCTGCAACGACGACAGCACCTGCGGACTCGGCAGCCAAGTGACGGCCAACCTCGTGTCGGGCCAGACCTACTACGTGCGCGTAGGCGGCTTCAGCAACGCGGCGGGCAACTTCCAGATCGTCGCCCAATGCGGCACCGGCTTGGGCTCGATGGCCACGACGGCGACGCGTTGCGGCCCCGCCAACCTCACGGTGGCAGGCAGCCCCAACATCTTCGGCACGCTGAACTGCTCCGTGACCGGCGCCACCGGCCTGCCGTTCGTCGGCTACGGCTTCAACCTGACGACCACCGCGTTCTGCGGTTGCACGATCGGCCACAACTGGGAAGGTTCGTTCTTCGGCAGCGCCGTGAACCTGACGATCCCGTGCGATCCGTTCTTCATCGGCCTGCAGTTCGGCCTGCAAGGCCTCGACCTCGGCGGCACGGGTGGCTGCGCATCGCCGCAATTGACGGTGACGGACACCGTCGTCGTGACGATCGGCTAGTTCGAGAACCGGCCGTTCTTCAAGAACGCGAGCACGCAGCGGATCGTCTCGTCCGACGAAGCGATCCGCGTGTGCCCGAGCGGCAGCACGATGCGATCTGCGGCGCCTTCCAAAGTCGCCTCCGCTGCCGTCACGGTGCCATCGTTGGGGCCGCCGACCAACGAGCGATTGCCCGGCTCGATGTGACCGACGATCACGCCGCTGCGATCGCGGTGCGGTATCGACTGCGCATGGATCGCATCGCCTGGGCTCAGCTGCATCGCAGCGCCGCTGCCCATGAGGAATGGGAAGATCCACCAGCGTTTGCGCAAGTCGCACAGCGCAGCGCCGCGATGCGGCACCGCGATGTAGACGCACGCAAAGGGCTCGAGCGATGGCCTGCGACGCATCGCTTCTTGTGCGACGAGTCCGCCCATCGAATGGCCGACGAACGCTATGCGCGCGTCAGCGCCCCACCGAGCGCGAATGATGTCCACCTCACGAGCGAGCGACTCCGCAGCATCTTCGATCGTCGTGGTCGTGCTCGAGTAACCGAGGTTGTGCGTTTCATAACCATGCGCGCGCAACGCCCGCTCGAGCCGCCACAATGCCCACGGCGAGCGCCAGAGGCCGTGTTGCATGACGACGACGCTGGGCCCATCGGCCGTCGATGCGCACAGCGCTGGTTCGACGGTGACGCCGCCCAGATTCCACGCAACATCGAACGGCGCCGACGGCGGCATCCCGCAGAGGATCGCGGCGCAATAACCGAGCGATGCTGCAAGCAACCCAACCTTCGCCGCGCGCAGCGCCCTTCGCCCGCGATGGCGAACGAGGACCCCGGCAACGTCGGGCTCAGGCATAGCCGCCGTGGCCGGAATGCAGACGGATCTCGTCGTCGGCCATCTCGATTGCATCGCGCTCCTTCTGCACGAGCTTGCCAAAGCGCAACAGCACCGTCGCGGAGTCGGCGCACGCCGTGGCGATGTCGAGGTAGACAGTGCGATGCCGACCTTCGGCCTCGACGAGATCGAGGTAGAACGCGCTCGCCTCGGGATCGCGGTCCCGCAACGCATTGCCTAGCGCCTCCATCCGTTCGTGCGAACGAGCTTCGATCAGCGACGAGACGATCAACTCATCCACGAGGCGCTCTGGCATCGTCGATGCGACCACGGACTTCAACCGGTCGGCATAGCGACTCGGCGGCTGGGTCGAGAACTCGATGCCGCGCTGCTCCAAGAGACGCAGCGTGCGTTCGAAGTGCACCAACTCCTCGCGCGCAAGGCACGACAACGCGCGCTGGATCCACGCGTCCTTCTTCGTGCTGAACAGAAACCGCATCGCGGCAGCAGCCGCCTTCTTCTCCAAGTGCGCCTGCTCGACCAGCAGAGCAGGCAGGCAATCCATGGCAGCAGCGACCCAGCCCGCAGGAGTGCCCGACATCAGCGAGCACGTGGCGTGGAGGCGCGAGAGTTCGACAGAAGAGGTCACAACTCCACGATGGCAGCAACGCGCAGGACTGTCCACAGCCCCACCCACGCGACGGCGTCAGTTGCGGTCAGCGAGGCTGCAGTTCTGCCGCAGGCCACGGTGCGGTCCTGCCTTCGTGCTGCTTGCGCAGGCGAGCAACATCCTCCGGCGCGATGCAGGCGGCCCGCGGAGCGAACCTGCGGCGCACGTAGCTCAACGCAGCGGCGAGGTCGGAATCACTGAGGTGCGCTTGCGGCGTCATCTCGCCTTCGAACGCAACTCCGGCGGCCCGCAACGGACCGCGCAGGCCGTGGAGGGCGATCTTGATCAGAATCTCGCCGTCGCCAGCAACCCACTCCGACCCAGCGAGCGGCGGCGCAAGACCCGCCAGACCCTGCCCGTCCGACTGGTGGCACGCAGCGCAGTAGGCTCCATAGACTCGCGAGCCCGCAACAACACGCGCGCGTTCCGCATCGGTCAAGTCCTCGTCCGAGGCAGAGGCAACGGCGGGAGCCACGGCTCGGATCTCGATGCTGGCGAGGATGCGTTGGAGCAACGGCACGATCTCCTTGCGCCCGGTGCGCTGCATCGCAGCAAGCGCCGGCGGAGTCGCTGCGAACACAAAACGTCCACGCGCCTTCTCCAGGTCTGCGGGGATGTCCGCACAAAAACCCGCGAGCGCTTCCCGCTGGAGTTCAGGTTGCATCGCAGCGGCCACGGCATCGAGCAGGGACTGCTGTGCAACGGCATCCTGCGAGGCGGCGACTTGCCGCGACAACGTGAACACGGACTTGCCTGCCTCGATGCGCGCCTTGGCGAAGATGCGACGCAGGAGGTCTGATTCGCGACCGCGCGCACTCGAGGCGATTTGTGCGATCAGCATGGCATCGTCGCCTGCAACCGCCGCCAGGTCCGCAAGCAGGTCCTCGGCCCGCTGGCGGCCCTTGCCTGCGACGTCGCCCAACGTCAGAGCCAACTGCCAACGCACGCAGCGCGGCGCGCTTTCGACCATGCGCTCTGCGTGCGCAAACAACACGCGATCGCCATCCGACATCGGCGCTGCGCAATAACGCAACGCGAACGCGAGCAAGCCTGCGTCCTCCGCATGGAGCGCGATGCGCAGATCGTCGGACGACAACGCCGCCAATCCGTCGAGCGCACCGATGGCATGCAGCGACGAAGGAGCCTGCCGTTGCCGAACCAAGGCGCGAAGCCCATCGATCGCAGTTCGATCTTGCCGCTGCACCAACAGCTGTTGCGCGAGGTCGCGACGAACTCCGTCTCGTTCGGTCAATGCGGCGACGAGTTGGAGCGTCGACGCAGATTCGAGCGGCGCGTCGGCGCGCGCACGCGACCCCTCCGATGCGATGCGCCAGATGCGGCCCTTGCCGATCGGTTGCTCCAGCTTTCGGTCTTGGATCTGTTGCCGCAGGAACGTCGTGACGAAGTTCTTGTGCTGGATCACGCCTCGTCGCATGTCGACGACATACAACGCGCCATCGGGCCCTTGCGTCAGGTTGACCGGCCGGAAGCGTTCGTCCGCCGCAGCCAAGAACTCCGCGCCGTCGTAGCAGTTGATGGCCTGCATCTCGCCGTCGACATCGCGCAGCCGGAAGCGACGGACGAGATTGCCCGCAGGCTCGCAGACGAACACATCGCCGTCGCAGCCGTCTAGCGCATCGCCGCGGTAGACCAACGGCGCGCACACTGCGGTGTGTCGTTGAAGCCAACCGTCGCGCAGCATCCCATCGCGGCCGCCGCGATTGACGCCAGGCGTCGGATGCGCCGGAAACACACGCGGATCGGGCGCGAGCTTGAAGTTCATGCCAACGCCGATTCGCACCGGATCCTTGCGCGCGGCATAGCGACGCGGCACGAGGTCGCAGCGCAGCCAATCCTCGTTGTAGTTGAAGTAGAGCCGCCCGCGATCGTCGTGCGCGATGCCCCACTGACCCGCAAGCGCGGTGCGCTCGACATCGAACGCGATGCCAGACTCGTTGCGCCGCCACGCGAGAACGCGCGCGTCGTCCGCGAGGTGGATGCGATTGTCGAAACTCCACAGCAGCCCGTTGCCGCTGTGCTCGGGATTGGCGAGCCCGCTGTCGAGCCCATCGCAGATGGGGATCGAGCGATCCGCAACGAGATCGCCGTCGCGATCCTCGACCCAGAGAATCTGCGGCGGCGCGATCACGAGCGCTCCGCCTTGCAGCGGCAGCACGCTGCGCGGCAGCACGAGGCCAGAGAGGAACGTCTTCGCTTCGTCCATGCGCCCGTCGCCGTCGCGATCGAACAGGACGCGGATGCGCCCGTCGGGCCGCAATTCGTCGCTGCCATCGACGTCGCGCATGTAGGAGCGCATCTCGACGACCCACATGCGGCCCGCGGCGTCGAACACTGCCTGTACCGGCTCCTCGACCAGCGGCTCGCTCGCCACGAGTTGCGCCTCGAACCCTGCTTGCAAACGGAGCGCAGCGATCGACTCGTCCATCGACAGCGCGCGCGCCTCGGGGACCGGCGTGCCCAGGGGCAACACGGCGCGGTCTTCTGCGGCGCGATCCCCTTGCTGCGCGCGAATCGACGCAACGAGGCAAGGAGACGCAAGCAGCAGAAGAACCCGAAGCCAACTCATCGCGTGACGCCTCCGTGCATCAGTCCGTAGCCTGCGCGGTAATCGCGGCGCGGATGACGGCTCGCGTCCGAGACCGGCAGCAGCGAGGCGCCGACCCTCACCTCTGCATCCGAACGCACGCCGTTGTCGCGCAGGTGCTTGGCCATGGCTTCCCACTCATGCGCGAGCATCGGCTCGCTCGAGAGGGCTTCGTCGCATTTCGCCAGCGAATGCGCACTGCCAGCTCGCAACGAAGCGTCGCCAAGATGGCACAGCGCGGCGCTGAGATGTCCCTGCAGCACATCGGCCGCCAGCATCGATGGATCGGCATGCCGCACCGCTTCGACGAAGTTGGCGCAATGGTCGCCGCGCCCTTCGAACGCAGCGATGCGCTTATTGCCTTGGTCCTGCGCGTAGCCGCCGTAGTAGCTCGTGATCACCACGTCGCCACGTTCGCAATGCAGCACGAGGCCGATGCGCGCGCCCGCGAACGAATCCATCTCCTCGCTCCCCGAACGCGACGGCAAGCCGCGCACCTCGAACAGGATCGGCGCGCGATCGCTCGCGCACAGGACCAGCTGCGTGTTCGGCGTGTCGCCCTCGTCGTCGTAGCCCAGCCTGCCACCGATCGACACCACACGCTTGGGCAACGCGTCGAGCCCCACGGCCATGCGGCAGAGGTCCATCTGGTGCACGCCTTGGTTGCCGAGATCGCCGTTGCCGAAGTCGCGTTGCCAGTGCCAGTCGTAGTGGAACTGCAATCGACGCACATCCTGCGCCGGCGCTGGCCCGAGCCACCGGTCGTAGTCGACGGAAGCAGGAGGACGCTGCGGGCCACTTGCCTTGCCAATGCTCTTCCGACGCTTGTAGCAAAGGCCGCGCGCGAGCCTGATCGCGCCGAGTTCGCCGCTTTGCGCGAATGCGATCGCATCCTGCACCCCGCGGTGGCTGCGGCACTGCGTTCCGCATGCGGCGACGCGACGGTGACGCGCCGCAGAGGCAACGAGTTGCGCACCCTCCCACACGTCGTGGCTGACGGGCTTCTCGACATACACATCGAGCCCACGCTCCATCGCCAGGACGCCGTGCAACGTGTGCCAGTGGTTTGGCGACGCGATCACGACGGCGTCGACCGCGCCGCTCTCCATCATCGCCACGGCATCCGAGAATCGACGCGGCGTCTCGCCGTGCTTGCCACAGGCAACTGCAGCGCGATCGAGCACGGCAGAATCCACATCGCACAACGCATCGATGCTCGCGTGCTTGCACGAACGAAACATCGAGAGCAACTCCGAGCCTCGGCCGTTGAGGCCGACAAATCCCAAGCGCACCCGCTCGTTCGCGCCGAAGATGCGACCTCGGCTTGCGGCAGAGGAGCACGCGCTGGCGCCGATCGCCGCGAGCGACGACAGCAAGAAGGACCTCCGCGTCGGAGTCGCAGTTGGGATACGCGCCATCGCCCCACCATAGCAAGGCAGAGGCGGTGCTGGTCAACGCGCCTGCCCTGCGTCTACGTTGCGCCGCGATGGAACGCCTGCCAGACGCCGAACGCACGCAACCAAGCCGATGGCACGCCATCGCATGGGCCCTCTACGACCTCGCGAACACGGTGTACGCCGCGACGGTCACATTCTTGTTCACGCCCTTCTTCGAAGCGCGGTTTGGCTCGTTGACGGGCCTCGGCTTGACGCAGACCGCTTCGCTCACGTTGGCCGCGTTGCTCGTGCCGATCTGCGGCGCGATCGTCGACCGCACGGCGCGCACGGGTCTCTATCTGTCGCTCGCAACCCTCGTGTGCATCGGCGCCATGGCGGGGCTCGGCGTGTTCGATCAAGAACCGGCGATGCTCGCCTGCTTCTTCATCGCCAACGTCGCCTACAACCTCGGCCTTCTGTTCTACAACTCGCTGCTGACTTCGGTGGCGCCGCCACATCGCGCCGGATTCTGGAGCGGCATCGGCGTCGGCATCGGCTACGTCGGCACGATC
>CAIYFF010000095.1 GCA_903925435.1 uncultured Planctomycetota bacterium
CAGCAGCGGATGTTGCAGCGTGTGCCTTTGGGGCGGCTCGGCAACGTCGACGACGTGGTGTCCCTCGTGCAGTGGCTGCTATCCGAACAGAGCTCCTACATGACCGGGCAGGACCTGACGGTCGACGGCGGCTTGCAGCTCTGACCTGCGGCTCGCGGCTCAGCGTGCCGCGGCTTCGCTCGACGGCGCGGCTTCCTTGCGCACCGGGTTCCGCAGCGTGCCGAGGCCTTGGATCGTCACGGCCATCGAATCGCCATGAACGATCGGGCCAACGCCTTCGGGTGTGCCGGTCGCGATCAGGTCGCCGCAGCGCAGCGTGGTGCACCGCGCCATCGCCGCGAGCATCTTGCCGATGCCGAACACCATCTCGCTCGTGCGCGCCTTCTGCCGCATCGCGCCGTTGACAGTCATCGAGATTTCCAGGTCGCTGCCATCGATCGCATCGACGGGGACGACGAACGGCCCGACTGGGCAGAACGAGTCCAGCGACTTGCTGCGCAGCCACGGATACTTCTGGTCGCGGTCCGTGCCCTGCAGCGTTCGCGCCGTGACGTCGTTGACGATCGTGTAGCCCGCGACGAGTTCGTGAGCCGTCGACTCGTCCACATACTTGCGGCCTTCGTCGCGCGGGTCGGCAAAGCCGAGCACGAGCCCCAATTCCGCTTCGTGGTCGACGCGGCTGTCGAGCCAATGCGGGATCACGACGTCTTCGCCATGCGCGCGCAGCGTGTCCGGCAGCTTGGCGAAGAAGATCGGTTCGGGCGGCGCTTCGGCGCCGAACTCGCGCGCGTGCTTCACGTAGTTCTTCGCGACGCAGAGGATCTTGCCCGGTCGCGGAACTGGCAGCGCAAAGCGATGCGGCGCTGCGATCACGCGGGCCTTCTGCATGCGCGCCATCAGGTCTCGCATGCGCAACGCGCCTTGCGCGAGCAGCGCATGCACGTCGAGCGGGCCGAGGTCATACCAGCGCGCATCGTCGGAATGCGAGCCGGGCTCGAAGCCTCCGACGTGCACGGAGGAGCCTTGATGGAAACGGAACCAAGCGGGGGCGTGGGGCAGCACGGGATGGAGCGGCGAAGAGTGTTGGGCGGCGATCAGCGGCAGCGCTCGAGCGCGAGCATCGCGTAGCAGGTGCAGAGCACGTTCATCGACTCCATCCAGCGCGCGTTCTTCGCGTTGACGAAGGACCCGTCGCTTGCCTGCAACGAGAGCAGCTTCTCGCGCAGCGCCGTCTTCCATTGGATCGGCGCCGGGAGTTCGCCGGGCTTCGCGGAGGCTTCTTGCTTCGAGGTGTGCACGAACTCGACCTTGGCGAGGTCGAGCGCCTGCGAGAGCACCATGTAGTAATAGAAGAGGCCCGCTTGCCGTGCCTTGTCGCCGATCGGCGCCACGAAGCCTGGGTTCTCGTCGAGCGTCCAGTTCTGCGAGATCCAACGGACCGCAGCCTGCACGCGCGCGTCGTCGGCAGGCAGGCCGCACAGCGTGTAGGACTTCAGCAGCGCGTAGGTCATCGAGCCATAGCTGCGCGGATGCGACTTGCCGTCCGGCGTCTCGTCATAGCCCGCAGCCGAGTTGCCGGGGTAGTAGCCCGAGCCGCCGTCGTTGCCGGACTCCATGTCCATCAACTTGCCGCCTGCGTCCGGGTCCGAGACCTTGCCGGTGAAGTCGTTGACAGCCTTGAGATTCTGCGAGCGCTGCAAGAACACGAGGGCCTTCTGGAATGCCTCGTGCTCCGCGGGGAGCCCCGATTCGCGCAATGCCTGCAGCGCGAAGTTCACGTTGCTCAAGTCGCCGCGTTGGCTGCCGCCATAGCCGATCGAGCCGTAGTCGCGGTCGCCCCGTTCATAGCCACCCTGCTCCGCGTTCTGGCATGCGAGGACGTAGCGCTGCGCCTTCTCGATGGCGGGCTTGGCTTCGGGCTTGCCCCAACGCACGAGCGCGCCGACCGCGACGCTCGTCGTGTAGTTCTGCAGTTGCTTGCCGAACGAACCATCCTCGTTCTGGCCCGCGAGCAAGAACTGGATGCCCTTGTCGATCACCTCTCCGTCCTTCTGCGTGCGCAGTTGCGCGGGCTTGGTCAGCAACGACAGCATCGCGAACGCAGTGATCGCGGGGTCGGGCAGCATCTTGTCGTCGAACTTCACCAGCATCACGCCGTCCTGCTGCTGCGACATCAGGAAGTCGAAGGCCTTCTGCTGCTGTTGCGAGAACGCAGCCTCTTGCGGCATCGATGCAGCGCGGTCGAGGTCGCGGTTGCACTGCTGGCACGCAACGAGGCGCACGAGGTGCGCTACGGCCTGTCCTGCATCGAACTGCACTGTCGGATCCAGCAGCGCCATGGAAGCTGCGGCAGCGTCCTTTGCGAGGCGCTCGGGGTAGACGTCGGCGCGAACCTCGGCCATCACCGCGGCGACCGTGCCAGCCCAGGGTGAGCCTTCGATGCCTTGACCCTTGAGCCACTTCTTGGCGGTCAGGATCTCGTCGCGATACCGGTCCGCGTCCATGATCGACAGAGCGTCGACGACCCACGCGGTGGTCATCGGGTCTTCGCTTGCGCTTGCGCCAAAGCTGCCGTCGTCACGGCGGCCTGCGATCAGCAACGACAGCGTCGCGCGAATGCGCGGGTGGTCGACTGCGACGTAGAAGCGATGGCAGCGGCCCATCGCGCAGAGGATGCGAGCTGCGGTGTCGAGCTCACTGGCGTAGGGAGCAGCTGATCCCGGCTTCTGCGAATGCGACGCGATCGCCTCGATGAACCGGTCGACCTCGGACTTGAAGATCGTGCCCTTGGTGCGAGCGGGAGCTTGCTGCGGGTCTTGCGCGACATGTGCCATCGCCGATCCGTGTTCGGCGGCGGCGCAGGCAGGCAGCGAAAGGGAGAGCAGAAGCGACAACAACGGCGACAGCGTCATGGCGGGGCGGGCAGGGTAGGTCGGACCCGGTGGCGCGCCAAACGGAAAGGCGGCGGGTGCGGTTCAGCCGGAAGGCGCGGCCCGCCGCAGTGCCGCCAGGGTCACTTCTCGACCGGCAATCCGCGCCCGATCCAGTGCGCGATGCCGCCGCGCAGGTTGGTCAGCTTCTGGAACCCTGCCTGCTGCAGGATCTCGCACGCGAACAGGCTGCGGCGGCCGTGCTCGCAGTAGACGAGCCAGTTGGTTGCCGGGTCGAGTTCGCGGAAGCGCTGGGCGAGTTCTTGCACCGGCAGCAGCGTGGATCCTGGGAGCCGATACATCCGGTGCTCCATGTCCGTGCGCACGTCGAGGACCTTCAAGGTCGGGTCGGATGCGAGTTCGTTCTGGACGTCTTCAGGGCTCAGGTCGCGGTAGGTCACTTGGGTTTCGTAGCGAACGGGGACGAATGGGTCGAGAGCTTGGTGGTGCGTGATTCAGTCGAGATGGCCGCGGTCGCTGTCGCCCATGGCGATGTCACCCGCTGGGAAGTACTCGCGCCACCTGCGGTCGACGAGCTTCCGCGTGCGGTCGTCGCAGAAGAGCTCCTTTGGATAGTTGGGCTTCATTCGCGCGTCGATCACGATCGGTGGCGTGTAGCTCGGTTGGTGGCGCACCACGCGCATCGAGCGCGCATGGATATCCCCGGCGGGCTCAAAGCGCGTGAACGTGGTCCACAAGAAGTTGACCGCGGACTTCGCTGCCTTGTGCGCATCGTCGACCAGCACGACGAGCGGCCAGTCGGACAACGCATCGCATGCGGCAAGGCGCGCGGCCGCGCCGGGTTCGGACGCGAACGAGGGGCCGTCGACGACGAGGCAACCGCCGCAGAACGGAACGGCGCGCGAGAAGCCATGAGGCAGCGCGCCCGAAAACTCGCGCGGCAACTTGCGCACCGGTTCGCCGTAGCCAAGCAGCACGCCCTTGCTGCCCTCATTGACTGCGGGGCCTGCGTAATCGAGCGTGTCCATCGACAGGTTGCCGAACACGTAGAGGTCGGTCTCGAAGTTGGCGCGCGCGAGCAAGTGCTCCAGCGTTGCGCGGAAGTCGCGCAGGTCGATGGCGCGGTCCGTCAGCAGCAAGAACTTCGTCAGCGACAGTTGGCCTTCGCCGAGGATGCGGAACGCCGCCTGCATCGCTTCGCGCTTGTAGCGCTGCTTGCACACGGCGGCAGCGAGCGAGTGGTAGCCCGTCTCGCCGTAGCTCCACAAATCGGTCACGTTGGGCATGGCGACCTTGCAGAGCGGCAACAGCAACTCTTGCAGGTAATCGCCGAGGAAGAAGTCTTCCTGCCGTGGCTTGCCGACGACCGTTGCTGCGAGGATCGGGTCCTTGCGATGCAGCAATGCGTTGACCGTGATGCGTGGATAGTCGTGGCGCAGCGAGTAGTAGCCGTAGTGATCGCCAAACGGGCCTTCGGGATGGCGATCGCCGGGCCGCACTTCGCCCGCGATGCAGAACTCGGCGTCCGCAAACAGCGGCAAGGGACTCGAGGCATGGCGCGCGCTGCGAAGGCGCTGGCCCATCAGCAAGGAGCACAGCAGTGCTTCCGGCACATTCTCGGGCAACGGCGCGATCGCCGACAGGATCAGCGCAGGCGGTCCGCCAATGAAGATGTTGACCGGCATCGGCTGTCCGCGGCGTTCGTACTCGGCGAGGTGGAAGCCGCCGCCTTTGCCGATCTGCACGTGGAGCCCCATGTGGCCGTCGTCGAAGCGCTGGCTTCGATACATGCCGAGGTTGGAGCCGAGCCCGCCTGGATGCTCGGTGTAGACGAGCGGCAACGTCACGAACGCGCCGCCATCCTCTTCCCAGGTGCGCAACAACGGCAACCTCGACAACTGCGGCGGCGCGTCGACGCACTGCGTGAGGTTCGCGTTGCGCACATGCTTGCGACCTACCTTGAGCAGCGAGCCGATCAGGTCGCGGTTCTGCCACAACTTGCCGAGGCTCGGCGGCAGCATCGTGTGCGGCGCGTCGGCGAGGCGTTGCACGAGCCGTTGAGGGTCCTTGCCGAACGCGAGCTCCACGCGTCTTGCGGTGCCAAACAGGTTGGTCACGGCAGGCCACGGCGAGCCCTTCACGTTCGCGAAGAGCAGCGCGGGTCCGCCGGCTGCGATCACGCGGCGATGGACTTCGGCCGCTTCCAGATCCGGGTCGACCTCGGCGTCGATGACGCGCAGTTCGCCCTCGCGGCGTAGCACGTCGAGGAAGGCGCGGAGGTCGGTGAGCGGAGTGGGGTTCATGACGCGCTGGTCGTGCGTTCGAGGAATGCGTGGATGATCGACGCGGTGCGTTCGGTGGCGCCGCTGCCGCCGAGCCGCGCCTTCACTTCGGCGAGCCCGCGTTCGCAGTTGCGGCGCGCATCCTCATCGGTCCACAGTCGCATCGCGGCGTTGCCGACGCGCTCCCAGCCGTCCTCGCCGTGGAAGCAGAACTCCGGCACGACTTCGCGGCCCGCGATCAAGTTGGCCGCGGCGATGAAGGGCACGCTGAGGATGTTGTGGTAGCCGATCGTCGCGAGCGCAGAACGCAGCTTGTAGACGACGATGACGGGATTGCCGAACAAGCAGGCTTCGAGCGAGCCCGTGCCCGACTTGGCGAGGCAGAGGCGAGCGCCCATGAGCCATGGCGCAAGCGGACCGATGCGCAGTTGCACGAACGGCATCGCCGCAGCCTCGATCGCAGTGCGGAGCAGTTCTTCGCGGCGCGGATCGCGGTGCGCAACGACGACGCGCATCGAGGGATCGGCGGCATGGATCTTCGCCGCGACCGCGAGCATGCCCGGAAGGTTCGCTTCGATCTCGGAGCGACGGGATCCTGGCAACAGGCACAGAGTGCGGGTCGAGCGCGCCTCGGCAAGCAGCGCATCGTCAACCGGCGCAGCTTCGATCTGGTCGAGCAGCGGGTGTCCGATGTAGCGCGCGGGCACTTCGAACTGGCGGAAGAACGCGGTCTCGAACGGCAGGATCGTCAGCGTCGCGTCGACGGCGCGGCGGTAGCGGCGCATGCGCCACGGGCCCCAAGCCCAATACTGCGGCGCCACGTAGTGCAGCACCGGCACGCGCGCGCGCTTGCACGCCTTCGCCATCACGAGATGGAGCCCGGGATAGTCGACGAGCACGACGAGGTCCGGCGGTTCGTCGCGAAGCATGCGCAAGAACGTCGCATAGGCGCGAACGACGAATGGCAACTGCTTGAGCACCGCGACGACGCCCATCACCGCGTGCTCCGCGAGCGGATAGCGCACGTCTGCGCCTGCCTTCTGCAGCATCGGGCCGCCGAATGCGACTACGTCGGCCTGTTGTTGGATCGCTGCGCACAGTCGCGCGGCATGCGCATCGCCGCTCGCTTCGCCTGCGGACAAGAACACGCGCGGCCGCCTTTTGCCCGTGCGCACGCGACCCGACTCGAGCGCGCGTTCGACGAGGCGCGCTGCGACATCGTCGTCATCGCGCTGGTTCGGATCGCCATGAGCCGACGCAGCGAGCGCTTGTTGCGCGAGCCGCCGCCAGCGTCGCCGCATCGGCAGATAGGCGAGGAGCCGCAGTGGCGTGCCCAGCGTGCGCAAGGTCTCGCGAAGGATCGTCAGCGCCACGAGCAGCGGGATCACGTCACAGCTCCAGGTCGCGCAGCGAGCGCCACGACAAGAAGTAGAACAACGCCGCGCCGAGCAAGAGCCACAGCGATGGGGCAGAGCCGTGCCACGGCAGGAACATCTCGGGCAGCTTCAGGTTGCCGGCGAGGATCGGCCCGTAGCAATCGAAGTCCGATAGCCGGAACAGGCTGTAGGCGCGCAGGCGCGGAATCAGGTAGATGCCGATCTGCGACACGACGACGCCGCCGACCCAGAACGCGACGTGTGCTTGCACGCGGCATCGCGCGGACACAAAGGTCGTGAACGCGAGGATCGCGAGCACGAACAGGCAGCCGTGCAGGTTGGCGAGTTGCAGCGGCCAGAACGGCAACTCCATGTCGATGCTGCGGCTCAACAAGATCGCCGACGTATTGACGACGAAGATCGGCACGAGCACGCAGAGAACGGTGGGCCAGCTCTTCTGCCACAGCACCTGGCCGCGAGACACTGGCCGCGACAGCAAGAACTCGAGCGTCTGCGTCTCTCGTTCGCGCGCGAACAACGCGGTGCCAAGCAGCACGCTCGCTGCGATGCCGAGCAGGTTCACGCTGCGGAAGAACAGCATCACCGCGACCCAGTTGCGGTAGGCGATGTCCTCGCTGCGGTCGGTGACGCCGACGCCGATGCGCTTCAGGAAGTCGAAGCCCGGGTTCTTCAGGAGCGTCGAGCCCTTGAGGTCGCCGTAGATGTCAGGCCACAGCCAGATCACCGGCGCGGCGAGCGCGAACAGCAGCGCCGTGTAGACGAGCGCCATCACGCGGATCTCGCGGAACGTCTTCTGCGCGATCATGCGAGCGTGCCCTCGGTGTGGGGCGTGGACCCTTGCAAGTAGAGGAGGCCGTAGAGGTCCTCGAGCCGCTCGGCGCCGACTTCGGCTGCGAGCAGGGCAACGTCGGGAATCGCGCGCAACAGCGCCCGCGGGTCGCCGTCGCAGTCGATCACGAGCGAGCCGTCGCCAAGACGTTGCGCCGCGCGGGCAGACGGCGGCAACTGCGCGCCATCGGCAAGACGAAGACGCACGCGTCGCGAGAGCCGTTGCCGCGCGTCTGCGACTTCGCTCGCGGCGATGAAGGAGCCCTTGCGCAAGAACACGAGCCGCGACGCCAGCGCGCTGAGTTCTTCGAGGTGGTGGGAGCTGAGCACGATCGTCTTGTGTTGCTCGCGCATCGACACGAGGACTGCGCGCAACTCCATCCGCATCGTCGCGTCGAGCGCGCGATCGGGCTCGTCGAGCAGATACAGATCGGCTTCGACGCTCAGCGCCGCGAGCACGGCGAGCTTCTGCTTCATGCCCGCGCTGTAGCTGCGAACGCGCTTGTGCAACGGGAGTGCGAACAACTCGGCGAGACGACGTTCGCGCGCGGAGTCGGATGCCGCATGGAACGACTGCGCAAACTGCAAGAACTGCGCGCCGGTCATCTCCTGGTAGACCGAAGTCTCACCCGGCAGATAGGAACACCGCTGACGGATCTCCAGCGAGCGCTGTGTCGGATCGAGCCCGAACACGCGGCAGACACCGTTCGTGCGTTGATGCAATCCGGTCAGGATGCGCAGCAACGTGGACTTGCCGGCGCCGTTGGGGCCGATCAGGCCGAGGAACTCGCCGCGCGCGACCTCGAGGTTCACGGCGCGGAGGACGTCGACGTCGCCAAAGCGCTTGCCGACTGCGTCGAGGAGCAAGACCGGTTCGTCGTTCACGCGACGGCTCCCATGCCGGCGATCTTCAGGAAGTTGGCGACCAGGCGCATGCCGTGTTTCGACCGGAAGGACTCGGGGTGGAACTGCACGCCGTAGGTCGGGTCGGTGATGTGTCGGAGTCCCATGATCGTGCCGTCGTCGAGCCACGCGGTGGCGATCAGTTCTCCGGGCAGCGGCCGATGGACGCACAGCGAGTGGTAGCGGCAGAACGGCGCGCCGTCGTCGATCCCATCGAACAGCAGAGATCCGTCGTGCCGCACCGGCGATGTGCGCCCATGGCATGGCTCGCCGCGGTCGACGCGCGCGCCATACGCCATGCCGATTGCTTGGTGGCCCAGGCAGACGCCGAGGATCGGCAGTCTTCCGCCGTGTTGGCGCAGGACGTCGAGCATGCAGCCTGCGTCTTCCGGACGGCCGGGGCCCGGCGACAGCACGATCGCGCGGGCTGCCGCGGGCACTTCGTCGCTGGTCATGCGGTCGCTTCGGCGCACTTCGACGCGTGCGCCGAGCATGGACAGGGCCTGCGCGAGGTTCCAGACGAACGAATCCTGGTTGTCGAGCAGCAGGATCAAGGGGGCGGGAGAGTATCCTCTTCGCCCAGCACATGAACATCCTGATCGTCGGCCTCGGCGAAGTCGGTTCCTATCTCGCGAAGGTGCTCTCGACCGAGGGACACTCGGTGACGGTGGTCGATCCCGACATGCATCGGCTTCGCCGCGTCGCAGATCTGCTCGACGTGCAGGCCGTCCATGGCGACGGCTCGCGCCCCGACGTGCTCGACAAAGCGGAGGCGCATGCCGCCGACCTCGTGCTCGCGGTGTCCAACGACGACAAGGTCAACATGCTGACCTGTCTGTTCGGCAAGCGACTCGGCGCGAAGAAGACGGTGTTGCGGCTCAAGGACACGACGGCGTTCCGGCGCAGCAAGACGTTCTTTCGCAAGAACCTGCTCTACGACCTGCTGCTGTCGCTCGACGACCTCGCCGCCGAGGAGATCGTCAAGAACGTGCGGCTCAACCAAGCGGTGGGCGTCGACAACTTTGCCGAGGGCAAGGTGCAGATGCGGCGCTTCAAGCTTGATGAGGACAGCAACTTCGTCGGCGTGGCCGTGAAGGACCTCAAGATTCCGTCCGGCGTGCTGATCACCGCGATCGACCGCGACCACGAAGTGATCGTGCCCGGTGGCAGTGACGTGCTCGCAGTCGGCGACGAGTTGTTCGTGCTGGGCGAGCCGAAGTCGATCGCGAACTTCGAGCGCAAGACTGGCGCGAAGCAGAACTTCTTGAAGAGCGTCGTCGTGTTCGGCAGCTCTGGCGTCGCGGTGCAGGTTTGCCAGGCGATGCAGCGGCACCATGTGAACACGCGCGTCATCGTCGACGACCGCGACGAAGCCGAGCGCTTGTCCGAGATCCTTCAGGGCGTCGTCGTGCTGCACGCGGAGGCGACGGACCTCAACTTCCTGCAGGAAGAACGGGTCGGCGACGCCGATGCGTTCTTGGGCATCAGCGAGAAGGACGAGCGCAACCTGATGTCGTGCCAGCTCGCGCGCAACCTAGGCATCCCGCGCACCGTGGCGCTGGTGCAGAAGCCCGACTACGTGTCGCTGTACCAGCAACTCGGCATCGACGTCGCCGTGTCGCCGCGCCTGCTGTGCGCCAATCGCATCCTCGCGTTCGTGCGCAGTCGCAGCATCAGCACGATCGCGACGATCGAGGAAGGCCAGGCCGAAGTGCTGGAGATCCAAGTGCAGCCCGGCAGCAAGCTCGTGGGGCGCACGCTGCGCGAGGCTGGGTTCCCGCGCGGTTGCGTGGTCGGCGCGATCACGCGCGAGGAAGGCGAGGTGGTGATCCCGACCGGCGACGACGAGATCCGGGCCCATGACCAGATGGTGCTCTTCGTGCTCGCGAAGGTGGTCGAGGACGTGATGGACCTCGCGGGCATCGTGCGCGAGTGACGCGCTAGCTGCAGCCGGCGATCACTTGCCCGGCGTGGGCTGGATCGGCTTCCGCACCGTGATGTCGTCGAGTCGGAACTTCGTCTCGTACTCGGTCGGATACACCTCGGGCACTGCGAGCATCTCGCGGATGCGATTGACGCCCGCGTAGACGTAGAAGGAGCCAGCGCCCGGCGCGTTGTCGAAGCTCGCCTTGCCGGCCACGAGGCCGACGAAGCGCAAGTCATTGCGCTCCTTCACGAACAGCGACGCGCCCGCGGGAAGGTCCTGGCCGGGATCGTTGAGCACGTCGCCCTCGACGCCTTCGGCGCGCGCGACCTGCACGTTCACGGTTTGCACCGATACGCCGTCCGCAGTCCACATCGCGAGCAACTCGTCCTCGGGGGCCACGGCGCGGTCGAGCACTCGCAGGTGCTGCGTCTTCAAGTCCATGTCGGCGCGGCAGAACACCGAACCCGTCGGCTTGATCGAGCCGTCTTCGACCATCGGGGTCGGGCCGAGGAAGTAGTGCACGCGGCACGGGCCGTCTTGTGCGGTGCGGCCGAGCGTGAGGATGCCGAACTCCGTCGTCGCAGCGAGTTCGACGCCGCCCGTGGTCTCGATCAGCGCCACCGGCTGTGTTTGGTCCAGCTTGTCGTAGCCCGAGAAGAACCATCCGCTGCACGAGGCGGACAACGCAGCGCACGCGATCAGGGGAATCCGGGTCATGGTGGAGTTCACGAGCGTTGTTCTATCGGCCGCCGGGCTGGTTCAGCCTTTGGCCTGGCCGGGCGGAATGGTCACAAAAAGCGCCGATGGCAAGGGCGAGCCTACGTCAGTCGAGCCGCTTCTGGCCCTCGGCGACGATGCCGGCCAGCACGGAAGCCATGCGCGGGGCCGCCAGTTCGGCGGCTTCGATCATGGCTTCGATCGACGCGGCCTGCGGGCCCCGGCCGGGGGATGCTTGCTGCGTGACGCCGACGAGCGCCAGCACCTGGAACCCGGCGTGGACGGCCGCGATCACCTCGGGCACCAGCGACATGCCCACGAGGTCGGCGCCGATCTGGCGCAAGAACCGGTATTCGGCGCGGGTCGGCATCGACGGGCCTGGGACCGCGGCGAGCACGCCCGGCAGGCACGGAACGCCGCAGCGCAGCGCAACATCGCGGGCCACTTCGAGCCAACGCGGCGAGTAGGCCTCGGTCATGTCCGGGAAGCTCGGTCCCCATTGCTCGTCGCTCTTGCTCCGCAGCGGCTGGATGCCGGTGAGGTTGATGTGGTCCTCGACCAGCGCGATGGAGCCCGCCTCGATCTGCGGCGACAAGCTCGCGGCCCCTGCCGTGATGATCATCGTTTCGCAGCCGAGCGCGCGCAGCAGGCGCACGAGCATCGTGACTTCGACGCCTGCGTGCAGCGGCAGGATCGGCGCATCGGCGACGACGACCGGCGCGCCTTCGAGCAAGCCGAGGAGCAGCGGAGATTCGAGGCCGATGCCAGCCGGAAGGTCTTCGCCGTGGATCGACAGCTTCTCGCGCAACTGGCCCGCGATCGAAGCGTGGCCGCTGCCGAGCAGCAGCGCCATGCGCGGACGATGTGGCCAGCGAGAGAGGATCTGCTGCGCCGCTTCGCGCAACCGGGACGTCTTCGCGCCGTGGGCTGGTCCAACCATGAGGAGGAACGTAGCGCAGAGCCGGATGCGCTCCCAGTGTGCGTCTTTGCTACTGCCGCGCGGTGGCGATGGCGAGTCGCTGCGCAGCGCTCACTGCGTCGATGCCGCGCGCGTGCACGACTTTGTGCGCGGACGCTGCGCCCGACACGACGTCGACGTCGCGCGCAGGAACGCCGAGCGCCTCCGCAACCAACTCGCAGATGCGCACGTTGGCCTTGCCCTTCTCGGGCGGCGCTGCGACGCAGACCTTCAGCTCATCTCCGTGCGCGCCGGCAATCCGATCGCGGCTGCTGCCGGGCACCGCCTTCACCGCGATG